>JAGUYX010000041.1 GCA_020061145.1 Anaerolineales bacterium
GCCTGCGATTCACTCCTCCGGGCAGCCAACAAATCCGTGCCGGTTCCGGAGAGGCAGCCGCGCTTGAATTCTCTGCCCAGCCGGTCACCCGCCCTTACCTGGGGGGCACATTTATCTACCCGTTCAGCGCCAGCGTCCAATCCTCAGAGCGGCAATCCCAAACCGTGAACGGCGAAGTGGCGGTGCGCGCGTTGATTCCCACCTGGGTTGCGCCGGCGCTCCTGATCGCCTGCCTGGTTCTGGCAGCCCTGACCAGTTTTTTCATCTTTGGCGGAGAAAGTCTGGCCGAACGCCGCGAGACCCAAACTGCGGTGGCTGCAATCACGCAGACCGCCGAACAAACAACCTTGTTCGAAGCCACACAGGCCTACGAGCAAACCGCCAGCGCTAACATGACCGAAGCGGCATCCTCCGGCCAGAGAGATGACGACGGGGATGGATTAACCCATGAACAGGAACGCCAGTTCGGCACAGACCCGCAAAATGCCGATAGCGACGGCGACGGCCTGACCGACGGCGACGAGGTTAATCTCCACCGGACGAACCCACTTAACCCGGACACCGATAACGATGGTCTGAACGATGGCGAAGAGGTGCGCCGCGGCGCCGACCCTTTGAACCCCGATACCGATGGGGATGGCCTGCGCGATGGCGATGAAGTCCAACGCGGCACGGATCCCTTAAATCCGGACAGCGACGGGGATGGCGTGCGGGATGGACGCGAGATCGAATTGGGCACCAACCCGCTCAGCCCGGACAGCGATAACGACCGGCTTACCGATGGGGAAGAAACTCCGCCCTGCCCGGATCCCCTAAACCCGGATAGCGACGGCGACGGGATTATCGACGGGCTCGATCTGGATCCCTGCAGCCCCAACAATCCGTTGCTGACGGCGACCGCGGCAGCCGGCGTTCCGACCCAGACGCCCGCCCCCTCCGCGACGGTAACCGGGACTGCCACGCCCTTCCCGGTCAGCGGAGTGATCGTCTTCGTCTCTGATCGCGACGGAAACCCGGAGGTCTACTTATACCGCGGCGCCGACGGAGCGCTTACCCGCCTGACGAATGATTCCGCGGTGGACACGCAGCCTGCGCTCTCGCCGGATGGATCCCGCATTGCCTTTGCCAGCGACCGGTCGGGGAACTACGATATTTTTGTGATGAATCTGGACGGCTCCGGATTGGTGAATCTGACCAGCCACCCGGCTGCGGACGAATTTCCACGCTGGTCTCCGGACGGCAACTCGCTGGTTTTCAGCAGCGACCGGGACGGCAACTGGGAGATCTATCGCATGCGGGCTGACGGGAGTGACCTGACCAACCTGAGCCAGAATGGCGCGGATGACCGCCAGCCATACTGGTTTGAAGATACCCGCCTGATCCTGGGCACCGGCGAGTGGATTGCCTTTTCATCCAACCGGGACGGCAACCGCGAGGTGTACCTGATGAAACCGGATGGCAGCGGGCAGATCAATATCAGCAACAATCCGGCGGAAGATGATCACCCGGTTGCCCGTCCGGATGGTCAACGCCTGTTATTTGTCACCAACCGGGATGGCAATCCGGAAATTTACCAGATGAACACCGATGGCGGCAACCCGCGGAACCTGACCAATAACAGCGCTGCCGACCAGCAGCCCGCCTGGTCGCGGGATGGCGCCTGGATGGTATTTACGAGCAATCGGCCGGGTAATGATGAGTTATTTGTTTATCGTCTGGATGGATCGGCATTAAGCCCGGTGATGAATGCGCCGGGCAGCAGCGAAACATACCCGAACTGGAGGTAAGGGTTTTACCTGGATCTCAGCCTTGAAGAAGTGGCTACTCTGAAATGGCTACAGGTACTGGCTGCGCACGCGGAGCAATTCGTCGAAATTCTCGACAAAAATGCGCACCAACTGCGGGTCAAACAGGCTGCCGCCTGCCGAGCGGATTAATGCCAGAGCATCATCGACCGGCATTTCCGGTTTATAGGGGCGGCGGGTGGTGAGCGCATCGAAAACGTCCGCCACTGCACAGATCCGCCCGCTGAGAGGGATCGCTTCGCCTTTCAAGCCGTGCGGGTAGCCGGAACCATCCCAGCGTTCATGATGCGTGAGGGCGATGATTTCGGCAGTCTGCATAACGATGGAAGGAGAGCCGGTCAACAATTCCGCGCCGGCGAGGGTGTGTTGTTTGATAATTTCCCACTCTTCTGCGGTTAAACGGTCCGATTTTTGCAACACCTCGAAAGGTACGCCGGCTTTGCCCAGGTCATGCAGCATGGCTGCCGCAGAAATCAAATCCACTTCCTGGGGAGAAAGACCTGCCCCACGCGCGATCACACGGCAAAAGCCGCGGATGCGATCGACGTGATCGGCGATCGTGGGATCCCGAAACTCTGCCAGGATCGCCATACGGCGGGCAGTATCGATCATTTCTTTACTCTGTGTATCTACCGGTGGTTTCATCATATTCTCTACCCCTAAGCGCGCTGGTTTTCATGGTTAGCGTTATTGTATACCATTCCGGCAGACCTGTAGAGACGCAATAAAGTTGCAAAGACCTTACAAAGTGGATATGAAAAATAGTCAATTTATTGTCTATAATGTTCATACAGGCGGGGCAAAACTCCGGCGGAAATAATTATTTATACATCAAAATTGACATAACAAAATTGTTAGTCTATTTTATGTAATATGCCGTATGATACGTTCGTTAATCAGGGTGTAGGGGAGGAACCTTGCGTACCTGCGCAGGAGAACACAAAGTGACTGACGTTTACCGGAATAAAATATCAAAGGGACAGGGGCTGGTTGAATTTGCCCTGATTCTGCCCATCTTGTTAATTATGGTGCTGGGCGCAATCGATCTGGGGCGCCTGTTTTTCAGTTCCATCGTTGTCCAGAACGCCAGCCGCGCCGGAGCCAGGCATGGCATCGACATCCTGTTTCCGCTGCTCTCAACCAATGTTGCTGCTAAAGAATCAGAGATCAAAACCGTAACCATTCTCGAAGCCCGTAATTCGAACATTCAGCTCCTGGACACATATGTAACGGTTAATTGTGATGGTAACACTGCGTTAAATTCAGGTTGTTCTTCCAGTTCTGGCTGTTTTTGTGTATCGCCCTCCAATCAGAATCTCCGGGTGACGGTTCGTTATCCCTTCCGCTTTATCACTTTGTTTTTTATTGACCTGCCCATGACCATCGTTCGCTTTACCGAGATGAAAATCCAATGAATCAACACCGTCCTTCGAAAAATGGGCAGGGTTTGCTTGAATTTGCCATTACGATTTCTGTATTCTTGTTAATCGTAATCTTCTTGCTGGATTTTGGCCGGTACGTTTACTACAGCAGCGCCATCCATAACGCGGCGCGTGAAGCTGCCCGTGCCGCAGTGGGATTGTCCAATCCAACAGATACAACCACACTGACCCAGGTAGCCGAAAACCTGGCTCCCAATGTGGATATTACCGTGGTGGCAACCCTGGTTAATTATCTGGATTACATCTCTGACAGTACATTGCAAACCCAGGTAGCAAGGCGGTATACGGGAGCCACTGGAGGTTTAGCCTACATGCCGGGAGTCAATGTTCGCATAATCGGAAGTTATGCACCTGCCACACCACTGATCACGCCCTTCCTGGGCGGATCTGGCATGATCACAATAACCAGCGAGGCGACCATGCCCCTGGAAACCGCCTATTAATCTCGTTCACCCGGGCAAGGAGAAAGAACGATGCGTGGACTATCAATTATCCCAAATCAAAAAGGGCAAAACCTGGTGATTTTCACCCTGGTCTTTTTCGGCCTGGCGGGGATGGCGGCGTTGCTCCTGGATGGCGGTTTTATTTTTGCCCACCGCCGGACAGCCCAGGCGGCGGCGGACGCGGCTGCATTAGCCGCGGCGGAAGCTTATTGCCGGGATGATACTTTTGACGCCACCGCTGCCCTGGCGGTTGCCAACAATTATGCGGCCATCAACCGGGCGACCGTTGCTCCAGGCGGCTTCACTGCGGATCCGAACACCCGTGAAGTAACCGTCACCACGCAGATCACGTTTTCTTCCTTCTTTGCGCAATTGATCGGCCGCCCAACGCTGGAAGCGCGCGCCACAGCCACAGCCGGATGTGAGTGTCCTGCGGGTGCGCGTTCAGTGCTGCCTGTTGCCTGGGCATGCCGGTCTGGCGATCCAACACTAAACCCAGGCGACGAATGTATTGAAGAAACGGTGGATTATCCCACAGCCTGGAATTACGGTCACCGGAACCCACAACCTTATAATCCTGAATTATATATTGTGATGGACTCGGATGATTCGGACCTGTATTATGTCTGCCAGAGTCACGATGTTGATGGAGATGGTGTGGGTGATGGCTATATGGATTGCGACCTGGACAACGATGGCGAGGACGATATTTATGGCGGTGGAGACCGCTCCTGGTTGGATCTAAATCAAATACAGGGCGGCGGTTCGAATGATCTTGTTGAATGGGTTTGCGGCGAGGAAGAGGTGACGCTAAATTCCCATAGCTGGGTAACCGGTCAGACTGGTGTGGCGAACAATGTGTTTCAGGCTGTGGAGGAAAGGGAAAATACGCTGGTTGTGGTTCCGGTTTTCGATTACTTCTGCGAAGGCGACCCACGCACGAACCCGGACTGTCCCACACATGCGGAAGATACATTTGGCTTTTTCAGCTCGGGAGACACGTCTTTTCACCTGATAACATTTGCCAATTTTTATATTACCTGTGTAGATGCCCCCGGCCCTCCACAACATTGTGCAGTTAACAACGATGCCTACAATGGGACCTGCCCGGGACGCCAGCGGATGATTGATGATGGGCTTATCACTCAGAACGATTCTGTAAAAACCATCGAAGGGTATTTTGTCAGCGGCGATATCCCTGGTGCAATTGGTAGCGGCGGTGTGTGTACCGGTTCGTATAACATCTTGTTGAAACATTAATCCAGAAACCACGCCTGATACAGGAGGCTATTAGTGAGTCGTCGAGCACGCATTGGCATTCTCATCGCCCTGGCCGGCATCGCCGTCGCCGCGTTGGGTGTCTTTTATCTGACCCGCATCGTTCAGCAAACCCTCAGCCCGCCCCCGGCGCCCACACCCATCCCGGCGGTCACCGAGCGGATCGTGGTCGCCTCGCGGGATATCCCGCTCGGCGGCCTGCTGAACAGCGCAGACCTGATTTTGCAGGAATATCCGGTCGCATTAATCCCCCGGGAGGCCATCCGCAACGTGGATGAAGTGGTAGGACGGTTTACCCGTGAACAGATGACCGCCGGCGAGCCAATTTTGCTCTCCAACCTGGCGGATCCGACCAACGTCACCCACGACCTGGCATTTCTGATCGGTCCGGATCAGGTTTTGTTCGCCTTCCCGGCCAACGACCTGATGAGCTCGCTGAACATCCTCCAGCGCGGGGATCTGATCGACATTTTCGTCACGGTCAGCAAACCGGTGCGGGTGCTGGATGAACGCGGCCGGCAGGAACTGGACGAAGAAGGCAGCCCGCTGCGCCTGGATAAAACCATTACTTTCGATGCCCAACAACGGATTGCCCTTCAGGCAGTGATCGCCAATGTGATTCAGGAAGCGCAGCGCGGCGCGGTGGAGGTCGCTCAACCGGGCGTCACACCCGAACCGCAACAACAGCAACAACAACCGCCCACAGCGGAAGATTTGCGTGTGCGAGCCTACTTATTGGCCATGAACCCTCAGGATGCGCTCGTTTTGAAGCACCTGATGGATACCGGCGCACAGGTGGATCTGGTTCTGCGTTCACCTAACGCCACC
>JAGUYX010000083.1 GCA_020061145.1 Anaerolineales bacterium
CAAACCGGTGCAGACCACTTATTTGCTCTTTAGCAATTATGAAGAAGTAGGTCATGGCGCAGCCGCAGGTTTTCCGCCGGAAGTTGAAGAGCTGGTCACAGTGGACATGGCCGCCGTAGGAGAGGGACAAACCTCGGATGAATTCCATGCCACTGTTTGTGTCAAAGATTCTGGCGGGCCGTATCATCATGGATTGTGTACCAGGTTACGAGAGATTGCCGATCGCTTCGAAATTCCCTATAAGGTGGATATTTACCCGTATTACGGTTCCGATGGAGAAGCGTACTGGCGCGCCGGTGGTGATGTGGCCGTGGCATTAATTGGCCCTGGTGTGGATGCATCTCATAACTATGAACGGACGCATATGGATGCGCTGCTGGCGACGACTCGCTGGGTCGCCGGTTATTTATTAACCTGATATTTCCATCCTTCTGGGGGAGGAAATTGTGAAATTTGACGCTTCAATCAGCCTGACCTCGATCCTGGAAACTCCCTCTGTCGCCCGGGCGGCTGAAGCCATGGGATTTGATGGGCTGTGGACCAGCGAGACCAGCCACGACCCTTTTTTGCCTGGGCCGCTGATTGCTGAGCACACCCGAAAGATCGAATTTGGCACGGCAATCGCGGTCAGTTTTGCCCGCAGCCCGGCGACGTTGGCGTATACTGCCTGGGATCTGGCGCGGGCCTCCGCGGGCAGATTTATCCTCGGGCTGGGCACCCAGGTTAAAGCACATATCGAGAGGCGTTTCGGGTTACCCTGGCCTGAATCTCCGGTGAATAAACTCCGCGAGCAGATTCAAGCCCTGCGCGCCTTCTGGCATACCTGGCAAACCGGCGAACCGCTTAACTTCCGCGGCGAATATTACAAGTTCACCCTGATGACGCCTTTTTTTAATCCCGGGCCAATTCAGTACCCGGATATTCCCGTGTATATCGCCGGGGTGAATCGAGGTCTGGCACACCTCGCCGGTCAGGTTGCCGATGGATTCCATGTCCACCCTTTCCACACGCCGCGCTACCTTACGGAAGTGCTGGTCCCGGCCCTGGAATCAGGCGCCATTTCGGCGGGTCGCTTGCGGAAAGATATTGCGGTTAATGCGACTGCATTTGTAGCGACTTCAGAGCAGGAAGTCAATTTGATTCGCAGCCAGATTGCATTTTATGCCTCCACGCCTTCCTATCGTCCGGTAATGGCTTTACATGGCTGGGAGGAGCATGCGGAGCATCTCTCCCGTTTGGCTGCGCGGGGCCGTTGGGGAGAAATGTCGGCGCTGATTGACGACGGTATGCTGGAAACCTTCGCCGTGATCGCTACAGATGCCGAGCTGCCCGATGCTTTATTCAACCGGTATTCCGGCTTAGCCGACAGGTTATCCGTTTACCTGCCTTTCACCCCCGGGGAGAGAGATGGACTCTGGTCAGGCTTGATCGCAGCAATCCGGCAGCATCAGGCTGGATGAGCTGTTTATGGAAGCTGAACTTCGTTTTCAAGAATTACGCCATCGTATGGTTGAGGAACAACTTGTCGGTCGCTCCATTCGCGATCAGCGCCTGCTGGAGGTTATGCACAAAATTCCGCGGCACCAGTTTATTCCATCCGCTTACCGGCACCTTGCTTATGAGGATGGCCCCTTGCCTATTGGCGAAGGGCAGACCATTTCCCAGCCTTATATGGTAGCCTTGATGACTCAGCTCTTGCAATTGCAGGGAGATGAGAAGGTGTTGGAAATCGGTACTGGCTCGGGTTACCAGGCGGCCATTCTGGCCTGTCTGGCGAAACAGGTGTTTACGATCGAACGCCATGCTGCACTGGCGGAACAGGCGAGCCGCAATCTTTCTCGCCTAGGGATAACAAATGTAAGTGTGATCACCGGCGATGGCTCGTTGGGGCTGCCAGAGGAAGCCCCATTTGACGGCATCATGCTGACCGCCGCCGCGCCGCGCGTACCCAAACCCTTATTCAAGCAACTGGCAGAGGGTGGTCGCCTGGTCGCACCGATAGGTGGGGTAAAAGGTCAATATCTTAATCTGTGGATCCGCAAGGGTGAAAAATTGGAAATGGACGAAGTGGCGCCTGTTGCGTTTGTCCCACTGCGGGGCGCTTTTGGATGGTCCGTTAAAGATTGGGAGGACATATAAAAAATACCGGGCAGGCCGGATACGGATTGCCCGGTTTATTATCTTCACAGGATCAGTTACGAGTGAGGGTCACAAACACATAAGGACGGCGTTTGGTTTCATTATAAAGAAACGTTTTTACTGTTTGCTCGATGTCCTTTTCCAGGTTGCCGTTGTGATGCCGCACGCTCTCGCGGATGTGCTTGCTGGCGGCGTTGATTAATGCAGCCGCTTCCTGTTCGTATATAAAGCCACGCGTGATAATCTCCGGTTCATCAACTAGATGTCCGGTCTTTTTATCCAGGATCAGGTTAACCAACACCACGCCATCCCGAGAAAGCATTTCTCGTTCACGCATGACGCGGTTATCAACATCGCCCACACCGGAACCGTCCACGAAGACATACCCACCCGGAACACGTTCGCCAAGCTCCATTTTCCCATCCTGAAACTCAACCACCTGCCCATTTTCAATGACAGCGATATTTTCATCGGGAATGCCGATCTCTCTTGCCAGGGCTGCGTGCTGGTGTAGATGGCGTAATTCACCATGCACCGGGATAAAATATTGCGGCTTCACCAGATGCAAAAGCAGTTTCATCTCTTCCTGGCTGGCGTGACCGGAAACATGCACTGGAGCGATGGGGTCATAAATCACGTTCGCCCCACGTTTGAACAGACGATTGATGGTCTTGTACACGGTTTCTTCGTTTCCGGGAATCGGGTGCGAAGAGAGGATCACGGTGTCGCCGACCTGCAAATCGAATTGCCGGTTTTGCCCGGTGGACAATCTCCCCAGGATGGAGGAAGGTTCACCCTGTGAACCGGTGGACATCAAAACAACTTTGTTAGCCGGCAGGCGCAGTGCCTGGTCCAGAGGAACCACCAGGTCATCGGGCAGCTCAAGATAACCCAGATTGCGAGCCATGCGTGCATTTTCGATCATGCTGGTGCCAACGAACGCCAGCTTGCGGTTAACTTTAATGGCTGCCCTGGCAACCTGTTCCATACGCGAGATCAAGGAGGCGAAAGACGCCACGATAATCCGGCCAGGTGCTTCGGCGAAAGCTTTATCGAAAGCCGGGTCGATCACCCGCTCTGAAGGCGTCCAACCGGGTTTATCTGCGTTGGTGGAATCGGCCAGCAGCGCCAGTACACCCCGACCAGCCAGTTCGCCGAGTTTGGCGTAATCGGTAGGCCAGTTATCGACCGGGGTGTGGTCGAACTTGTAATCGCCTGAATGCACAATCAAACCGGCGGGAGTGGTAATTCCCAGGCCAACGCCATCCGGAATGGAATGGCAGACGTGGAATAATTCCACGGTAAATGGTCCGACACGTACCTCGTCGCCAGCACGTACCGTGTGTAATTGGGCGCGATCGAGCAGTTTGCCGCGCGCCAGCTTGACTTCCAAAAGACCTCGCGTCAAGGGTGTGGCGTATATCGGAGCATTAATCTGTTCCAGCACATGGCTGATTGCCCCGGTATGGTCTTCATGACCATGGGTTACAAAAATGCCCCGCACCAGCTCTTTTTTAGCGAGCAGATATTGGAAATCAGGGATGATGTAATCGATCCCCAACATATCATTTTCCGGGAACATAATGCCGGTGTCGATGATGATGATGTTATTTCCGTACTCGACGGACATCATGTTTTTCCCCACTTCCCCCAGACCTCCCAGGGGAACGATTCGTAAAGCTTTGTCACTCATATAAATATTTTCCTGTTCACACATCCTCTGTATTGCATTCCTGTTGTCAGGCTGCGGGATGTGCAATATTCTTAATCTTATGTAGTAATTGGCCAGCTAATGGTTATTGGCCCTGACTTTTCAAAATTGTCGGTATCCCACTGATTCACGCAGACCGCCGGAAGTTTGCTAAACATCGGGAAACGAATTCTGCGATATATGGGTATAACTGGGTGTCCGCCGCTCCAGGCAGCAATGGCAGCTATGACTCATTGCCTGTTATGGCAGGTACAACTTGAAAATTAAGCAAAAACCCCGACGGTTTTCACCGGCCGGGGTATTGGTTTCAAAAATCAAAAAACAGCTTTTTCAGCACTCCAGATAAATCCTACGGTACTTTAAAACTGGCCAGAAACCGGCCGGGTTAATTACTGGTGTTCATTCTAGCACACAGGTTTCATTAAGTAAAGCAAATAAAAAGGGCTGCTTTTTAAAGGCAGCCCTTGGTAACCACTTATTCCAACGGTTTAATACTCAGGCATCGGCGGAGCGGGTTTCTCCGGCTCGGGAATGTCGGTAATCAAGGCTTCGGTAGTCAGGATCATGGCCGCAATGGATGCAGCATTTTCCAGCGCGCCACGGGTCACTTTAGCCGGGTCGATCACACCGTCTTTGATCATATCGATAAATTCTTCGGTAATGACATCAAAGCCGATGTTGTTATTCGATTGCTCTTTTTGGGCACGGCGTACGTTTTCCAGGATGACCGAGCCATCTTTACCGGCGTTTTCTGCAATTTTGCGGATCGGCACTTCCAGGGCTTTGCGCACAATGTTCACGCCGATTTTTCCGTCTTCGTCATTGACTGCGATGCCATCGATGGAGTTCATGGCGTTGATCAAGGCGACACCACCACCGGGCACGATCCCGTCTTCCACGGCTGCGCGTGTGGCAGATAACGCATCCTCGACCCGATGTTTCTTTTCTTTCAGTTCGGTCTCCGTGGCGGCGCCTACGCGGATGATGGCCACACCACCAGAGAGCTTCGCCAGGCGTTCCTGCAGTTTTTCGCGGTCGTAGTCGCTGGTGCTTTTTTCGATTTCAATCCGGATTTGTTCGATGCGACCTTTGATGGCTTTACTATCGCCTTTGCCGCCGACAACCGTGGTTTCTTCCTTGGTGGATACGATTTTTTCTGCCTGACCCAGGTCGGCGATGGTGACATTATCCAGCTTGCGACCGGTTTCTTCGGAAATCACATTGGCGCCGGTCAGAATGGCAATATCCTGCAGCATGGCTTTACGGCGGTCACCAAAACCAGGGGCTTTGATCGCCAGCACGTTTAACATGCCACGCAATTTGTTCAGCACCAGGGTTGCCAGAGCTTCGCCATCGACATCCTCGGCAATGATCACCAGCTCGCGCCGGCCAACCTGTACCATTTTCTCCAGCAACGGCACGATATCGGCCGCAGCAGAGATCTTCTTGTCATAAATCAAAAGGTATGGATTTTCAATCACCGCTTCCATATTTTCAGCATCGGTGACGAAATAGGGCGAGATATAACCGCGGTCGAACTGCATACCTTCCACGTACTCGGTCTCGAACTCCAGTCCGCGGGACTCCTCGACCGTGATCACGCCGTCTTTGCCCACACGATCCATCACTTCGGCGATCAGTTCGCCAATTGCACGGTCCTGCGCGGAAATTGAGGCTACATTAGCGATTTCTTCTTTGGTGGTGACTTCAATCGCCTGCTGGGAAATCGCTTCGGAAACTGCTTTGGTCGCTGATTCGATGCCCAGCTTAACCCGCATCGGGTTCGCCCCTGCGGCCAGGGCTTTCATACCATCGGTCACGATGGCATGCGCCAGGACAGTAGAGGTGGTGGTGCCATCACCGGCGATGTCATTGGTTTTGGTGGCGGCTTCTTTGAGCAGTTGGGCGCCCATATTTTCAAAGGGATCTTCCAGCTCAATCTCTTTGGCCACGGTTACCCCGTCATGAGTGATGGTGGGAGAACCGAATTTGCGGTCGATGGCCACATTGCGCCCTTTTGGGCCCAGGGTAGTCACCACAGCCAGGGCTAACAGGTCCATCCCGTGCTGCAAACTACGGCGTGCATCTTCCGAAAAGCGTAATTGCTTGGCTGCCATAGGTGTATAACTCCTTGTTAGTAGATTTTGGTGATTCTGAAATTACTCGGTGATGATTGCCAGCAAGTCGCTTTCACGCATGATCAGCAACTTTTGACCGTCGACTTTGATCTCGGTGCCGGCATATTTGGCAAATAAGACTTTATCCCCAACTTTGACATCCAATGGAATTCGTTCCCCATCTTCGTCGCGATCGCCAGGGCCGATAGATAAGACGGTGCCTTTTTGTGGTTTTTCTTTGGCATTTTCGGGAAGATAAATGCCAACGGCAGTCTTATCTTCTTCCTCGATTGGCTCAATGACAACGCGGCTTCCCAGGGGTTTCAGGGAAATAGACATAGGTACCTCCTCAGGGTAGAATGGAATTTCTGGATCCTGTTGGAACCTTAAATTTTGAAAGTTTAGCACTCATGTAGCGAGAGTGCTAAACCGATCCCAATCTTATCGAATTTCCCCTCGACCGTCAAGAGTCTGGGAAATAATTCTAATAAATCTCTGACAATGTCTCCCCGCTGAGGTCAGGTTGGCTTGAGTCAAGACGCGGGTATGTTTTTAGCGCCCACAAATGGCGTAGTTTTCTTCCAGGATACTGGTGATCACCGGGTCGTTAGGATAGGCGTCGCCGACTGCATCCAACACCGGAAACGCCTGAGCACATAAATCCAGGGCGGCTAATACGGAACCATAACGGATGTAATAATACGCAACCGTCAGGGAGGATAAGGGCATAGGCTCTATGGTAATGGTGCCATAATCCCCTCCAGGAATATTACAACCGCTTACCGGGCAGGTCATCAGTGTGTTGCCCTCGAGATCTGTGATTTCATCCGGGGAGACATTAATTGTGCAGCCTTCCACGGGGCAGGCAAGTATGGGTAAAGCGCCTTCGTAATTGCGCGCCTGGACATAGATGCTGCCCAATTGTCCATATGTGTTGGCGCTGGTTGGGTCGAAGGATAGGGCTTTTTCGCCATTCCGAGAGGCAATAAAGAACTCCCCTTGCTGCGCGTAAGTTTTGGCAATTTCAATATAAGGCAGTGGGTCCATGATGCCCAAGGCTTCATTGATGTTGGCGGCTTTTCCAAAATATTCGAGCGTCCGGTTGTAAACCCTCAGGCTGCGGTAATTCAGGCCGATAGAAATGTAAAGAAAGGTCAGGTTGGGATTGATCTCGGCGGCTTTGAGGTATTCCTCGATCGCCGCATTGTAATTCCCCAAGGACTCCTGCACATACCCGCGTACCCGGTGAGCGTCCATGGAATTGGGATTTAGCGAAACCGCCTGACGGGCGTACTCGTCTGCCTGTGTCCATTCCTGCTGGTCTACCAATACTTCGGCGTAATAGGCCAGCGCCAGGGCATTGTTGGGATCGAGCTGCAAGGCGCGCGCTGCGGCATTTCGCGCTTCCTGCAAATAGTCGGCTGCCTGTTCACCGGCAATCAGAGGGTTGGCATTCCAGTCATATACCAGTGTGCGTATAGCCTGAATGGAACTGACATCCGGCGCCAGCCCGGTTGCCCGGTCGATATATTCGCGTGCCTGTGTGAGGCGTTCGCGCTTTTGCTCGATGGTCGGGAGCAGACTGGACGAGTAGGTCATCACCCGGGAGAGCTCGGCTAACAAAGCCGGGTTGTCGGGGTTCATCGCCAGGGCAGCCTGGTAAGCTTCTATGGCGTCAAGGCGCGTCTGATCCGGGTCATCGATCCTGCCAGCCGCAAAATGATCGCGGGCTTCCTGTAAATAAGAATCAACCGTCCGGGTCGGAACCGGTGTGGGTAAAAACAAAGGTTCGACCACACCTCGGCGTTGCAAGGAGACAATCAGAATCCCGGCAACGATGACCAGCAGGTAGAACAGGATGCGATAGGAAGCAGCCTGGTCTTTATTCTGGCGAAAAGATGGTTTTTTACCAACCAGATTGCGGGTGTATTTGATATCCTGGCTCATTTCCCGGCTGAAATTTATCCACTACCTGCATCTGCTGGAGGTGTCACTTCGCCTTGCGGCGTGCTTTCTGCTTCAGGCATTTGTGTGCCATCATCCGGCAGGTTTTCCAGGTTCTCACGGCAGATATTGATGCCTTCATTGGCATTAAATACCGCGAATTCATCCTCGGGTACGGCGGACAGCAGAGCCTGGAAGATAGGCAGAGCTTGCGTGCACATATTTTGCCTGGCAAGCGCCAGGCCGTAGGTATAGTAATACTGGGCGACAAAGCCATAATCCAGGGGTAAACCCTGGATGGTCTGTCCACTTTCGCTGGTACCGCCATGGATTGCCAATCCCAGATTGGAGATGGCCAGGTCATATTCGCCGTTTTTGTAATACATCAACCCCAGGTTGCCATACCGATGCGGATTATCCGGGGCGTCTTTTAATGCCTGTTCGGCTGCCTGAATAGCTTTTCCATATTCACCGATCTGGGCATAGGTGCGTGACATTTCCAGATCAGGAATATCGTCGCCTGGATTCAGGGCATTGGCATCCAGGAAAGCCTGGATAGCGCTGGCATAATCCCCGACCGCCCGGTAACACACACCAATATTCAAGTGAATACTCGCAATTTTATTGTTGATTGCCAGGGCGGTCGTAAATGCCAGGATTGCCTCTTCATAATTTCCGGTATTGAGCAATACATATCCGCGGGCATGGTGAGCTTCAAGCAAGTTTGGACCACGCTCAACCGCCAGGCGGGATGCGGCAATCGCTTTCTCCAGGTCGGTGAACTCCCCTTTATCGATCAAAATTTCTGCATAATAGGCGTTAAATAAAGGGTTTTCGGGTTCCAGTTCCAGCGCCTGGCGGATAGCTGCTTCGGCTTCCAGGTGTTCTCCTTGCTCACTGAGAGCTTTCGCCCGTACAGCGTGCGCCAGACCGTAATTACCGTTGCCTACTAGGGCCAATTCCGCATTTTTCTGGGCTTCTGCATGTCTGCCGGCGAAGTTCTGGATGCGAGCCAGATTTACATAATTTGCCCGGTTTTCGGGATCCGCCAGGATAGCCTGTTGGTAGGCTTCAATCGCAGGCAGTAATTTTCCTTCAGAGAAAGCCTGTTCCGCCTCGCTGACAAAGGATTCGGGCGCACGCGTGGGTGTGGGCGTGGGTATGAACAACGGTGGCGTCGCCGGTACAACAATCTGGTTAATATATAACGCAGTACCGATCAACACCAGCAGTAAAATGATCCGAAACGGGCTATTTCGTTTTCGTTGTTGGCGCAAATTCCAGGCGCTGCCATGTAAATACATATTTTCATCTTACCATTCAGGGGGATTAAGCGTCAAGAAAACGCATCGTTTGCCTGGTTGATGCTCATTTGTGATTAACCCTGCTGAGCGACTTGCATTACCCTCTGCTTACAGCTAGAATTTGAGCATGCGCTTTGATGTGTTTACCTTACTTCCGGAGGTTATCGAACCTTATCTGCAATCCAGCATTTTGAAACGCGCCCGCCAGGCGGGTTTATTGGAGGTGAATGTCCACAATATCCGCGACTGGACTACGGACAAACACCATGTCTGCGATGATACCCCTTACGGCGGTGGTGGCGGTATGGTTATGAAACCCGATCCCATCTTCAAGGCCGTAGAGGGGGTATTAGGCGCTCCACCTTCCTGCCCGGTTTTCCTGCTTACGCCGCAGGGGCGGACTTTTAATCAGCAAGTGGCGCAGGAGCTAACCCAATACGATCACCTGGCTTTGTTATGCGGTCGTTACGAAGGGATCGATGAGCGGGTGCGGGAATACCTGGTTACAGACGAAATATCGATCGGCGATTTTGTGCTCACTGGCGGGGAATTGCCTGCGTTAGTTTTGATTGACGCGGTCGCCAGGCTGGTTCCGGGTGTGTTGGGCGATCCGCTGGGTGCTGAAAACGACTCCTTTACCTCAGGTTTGCTTGAATACCCGCATTACACCCGCCCACCGGAGTTTCGCGGCTGGCAGGTGCCGGAGGTATTGCTTTCCGGCGATCATGCCCGCATTGCCCGCTGGCGTCGCGAACAATCTTTATTGCGCACCTGGCAGCGTAGACCTGACCTGCTGGAAAAAGTTGATTTAACTGAAGCAGATCGGCTTTATCTCCGCAATCTGGAACGTGCTCAGCGGGCAGGGAAAAAAGATCAGGACGGATAATATCCTTATGGTTAACAGGCATTGCCGCAAAATCCATGCCGTCTGGCTGGCGTGTTCGAAACTAATCCTCGAGGAAATACGATGAAATTCAACTACGCAAAAATCTTCTTGTTAGGGTTCGGGTTTTTCGGGGTCAGCGTCATCTGGGGCATTTATAACGCTTTTGTGCCCATCTTTTTGTCAGAGAAGTTTGGCCTGGCTCCCGGGTTGATCGGCTTCTTCATGACCCTGGATAATATCGCCGCTTTGCTGATCCAGCCACCCGTCGGGGCTTGGTCGGATAAATTACGCACGCCGATTGGCAGGCGCATGCCCTTTATTTTGATCGGCGCGCCGATTGGCGCTCTGGCCTTTGGCCTGATCCCCTTAGTTTCTGTTTTGCCCCTGTTCGTTGCCTGCACCAGCACTTTGCTGATCAGCATGGCATTATGGCGAACTCCGGTTGTGGCGCTGATGCCCGACATCACCCCTTCACCATATCGTTCTCAGGCGAATGGAATCATTAATTTTATGGGAGGAGTGGGCGCTATCATCTCTTTCCTGGTAGGATCTCAGCTCTACCGCCTCAACCCAAACTTCCCATTCTGGATGGGTTCCGGCCTGGTAGTGCTGGCTTCGTTGATGGTTTTTATATTCATTCGTGAGCCTAAAGAATACAAGCTCGTGGAAAATCAACCGGGGATGCTGGCCAGCTTGAAGGAGGTCTGGAAAGACAATGAACACAGCGCTTTACGCATCTTTTTTGCTATTTTTTTCTGGTTTTTGGGATATAACGCCATCGAAGCGTTTTTTACCCTGTATGCGAAAAACTGGTTGGGCATGAACGAAGCTGATGGTGCGCGCCTGCTCGGGCAATTATCTTTCATTTTTGTCCTGTTTGCTCTGCCTGCCGGGGCGATTGGAGGCAAAATCGGACGGCGGTTCACAATCATGGTGGGAATTGCCACCCTGTCGATCACCACCATGCTCACTTATTTCCTGGCTCCAGAAGTGTTGACCCGGGTATTAACTCAATTGCCTGTGTTGGGTACGGTCCCGGTTTTGGGTGTGTTGCTGATGGTCTCCGGAGCAGCCTGGGCGATGATCAATATAAATTCCTTGCCTATGGTAGTGGATATGACCGTCCTGGCACGCGTGGGAACTTACACTGGCCTGTATTATCTGTTTTCCACACTGTCGGCAATTGCCGGCCCAAATGTAAATGGTTGGGCGATTGAGCTGACCGGGGGAAATTACAATATCATCTGGATATTAGCTCCGATTTTCATGGCAATAGCCCTGGTGATGATGGTTGGGGTCCGGCGCGGCGAAGCAACTTCAGCAGGGCTGGCAGGGGAACCGATTGGTATGGATTGAACCAACCAGCAGAGCTATGGCGCACATTTGTTAATATGGCGTAAGAAACGCTACCATACGGTGCTGCGGCGCTTGACGTCGATTTTGCTGCATGGTATCATTTTATGTCGGGTTTTAGCACTCGCGTGAAGAGAGTGCTAATTATTTTGAATAATATGGGTGAATTAACCGAACGTCAACGCCTGATCCTGGCTCTGGTAGTGCGGGATTATATTGAAAATGCCCAGCCGGTGGGATCCAAGTCACTGGTCGATCGATACCGGCTGGATTTCAGTTCTGCCACGGTGCGTAACGAGATGATGGCGTTAAGTGAACTGGGTTATCTGCGCCAACCGCATACGTCCGCCGGGCGCGTACCCACCGAGGAAGGTTATCGGTATTTTGTACGCCAGTTGATGGTGCATACCGAGTTGCCCGGTCACGTGCAGCGCACTATCCACCATCAGTTTTATCAGGCAGGCACTGACCCGGAAAAATGGATGCGCCTTGCCGCGTCAGTGCTGGCTCAGCAATCTCAGGCAGCAGCCCTGGTGACCAGCCCGCAGCCGACTTCATTGGTGTTTAAGCACCTGGAATTGATCGCCACGCGTGGGCGCCAGGTATTGATGGTGCTGGTTTCCACCACCGGCGAGGTGCACCAACAGATGTTGATTCTGGCAGAGCCAGTCACTCAGGAACGCCTCAGCCAGGTGGCAAATGAGCTGAATGCAGTTTGCCGCGGTCTGAACGCAGAGGCAATATCCCGCCTGACCGGCCCATATGACGCGCTGGAGCAGGATGTACTGAGACTGGTGCGAGACCTGATGAAGCAGGCTGGCGATATGCTCACCGGCGAAGTATACCGGGATGGACTGACAAACGTATTGGCCGAACCTGAATTTGCCGAAGTAGATGTGGCTCGCCGGGCACTACGCGTACTGGAAGAGCGTTCACTATTACAGGAACTGATTAATCGGGTGATGGTGACTACCAAAGTTGGTGGAGTTCAGGTGTTGATTGGGGCAGAAGAAGCCCTGGAAGATTTACGTGAATTCTCGGTTGTTATGGCTCGCTACGGCGTGCCCGGCCTGGTGACCGGTACGTTAGGGGTGTTAGGCCCCATTCGCATGTCCTACGGACGGACGATTTCCACCGTCCGGTTCGTCGCCGGTGTGCTCAGCGACATGCTGGGCGATACCATGACCGAATGAACGCCAACCTGGCAGAGACACTTAACGAAGGAGAAATGGCAGTATGGCAGCCACGAGAAAAAAAACTGAGCGCGATACCCGCCATAAAAAAGATGAGAATATGAAAATTCAGATCAAACAAGAAGAGACGGGGACTGAAGAGCGCTCTGATCGCAATGAAACAACCATGGCTGAAGCGATAACCGATCTGGAAAGCCGCCTGGAAGATTTGGAGTGCGCCAGACAGGAGCTGGAAGCCGAGATCGAAGGTTTACGCGCGGAGCTTGAGTCAGCCCAGGCTAAAAGCCAGGAGTACCTGGATGGCTGGCAGCGGGCGCTGGCGGATTTTACCAATTACAAACGCCGGATCGAACGCGACCAACAATTGACTTATCAAAACCAGATTGGCAGTGTGGTAAAAAGATACCTGCCGATTGTAGACGACCTGGAACGCGCCTTGAATAATCGACCCTTAGAAGGGGAGGGCGCTGCCTGGGCGGGTGGCATTGAGCTGATTTATCGCAAATTCCTTACTGCTCTGGAAGCTGATGGAGTGCGCCAGATGGAAGTTGCTGGGCAGATGTTTGATCCCAACCTGCATGAGGCGATCTCGCAGGCTCCCAGTTCCGAGCATGAAAGCGGTCAGGTGACCGAAGTCTTACAAAAGGGTTACCTGATCGGCGACCGGGTTTTACGACCGGCAATTGTAAAAGTAGCTGAATAAACTGACCGGCAGGCGCAGCGTATTTCTGGCTGGGCCAGTGCAAGATAAGAACTAACCTGGAGGACTCATCTATTATGAGCAAAATCATCGGTATTGACCTGGGAACCACCAACTCGGTGGTGGCAGTGATGGAAGGCGGCGAGCCGGTTGTGATTCCATCTGCCGAGGGGGAACGTCTGGTTCCTTCGGTTGTGGCAGTGAATAAAAATGGTGAACGTTTGGTGGGGCGCCCGGCGCGCAACCAGGCTGTGGTTAATCCGGACAATACCATATTTTCAATAAAACGCTTTATGGGTCGCAAATATGATGACCCGGAAGTACAAAAAGCAATCGCCAGGGTACCCTATCATGTGACCCGCGCTCCAAATGGCGATGTGCGCGTAGAGCTGGGCGGCCGCGAATATTCCCCACCCGAAATCTCTGCCATGATCCTGGCGAAATTAAAAGCGGATGCAGAAGCCTACCTGGGAGAAACAGTTACCCAGGCTGTTATCACCGTTCCAGCATATTTTAATGATGCTCAGCGAAACGCAACCAAAGATGCCGGTCGAATTGCCGGCCTGGAAGTGTTGCGGATAATCAATGAACCCACGGCTTCGTCGCTGGCTTACGGCCTGGATAAAAAGGCCAACGAAAATATTGCCGTTTACGACCTGGGCGGTGGCACATTTGATATTTCCATCCTGGATGTGGGCGATGGCGTTTTCCAGGTGCGTTCCACCAGTGGGGATACTTTCCTGGGCGGCGATGACTTCGACCAGCGTATTGTTGATTACCTGGCAGAGGAATTCAAGAAGCAATATGGGATTGACCTGCGGAATGATCGCCAGTCCTTGCAGCGCTTGCGGGAAGCCGCTGAAAAAGCCAAAATCGAACTATCTTCCCTTATGCAGACTGAAATCAACCTGCCTTATATTACTGCCGATGCCAGCGGTCCCAAGCACCTGGTCATGACCCTTA
>JAGUYX010000033.1 GCA_020061145.1 Anaerolineales bacterium
CCCTGACCGCCGGCGAGCAGATTTATCTGTTGCTGCGCATCGAAGGCGATGAAAACAGCGCTCTTTATTTACGCGGGGCCGCCGTGGCGAATGAAGGCGAGTGGGATGACGGCCTGCCTTTGCGCATGGGAGGCTATGATCCGTTTGGAGGAATTTACCAGCGTGATCTGAACTTCAATATGTACTGGGATGATAACCCTGAAAAACGTGAACGTTTTATCCGCATCCTGGATCAGGCAGAATATCTGTTCATCTCCTCCAGCCGGCAATGGGGCAGCCTGCCGCGCTTACCGGAGCGTTTTCCGCTTTCCACCGCGTATTATCGCAACTTGCTCGGTTGTCCGGAAACCCACACCATCGAATGGTGTTACAACGTCGCTCAGCCGGGGATGTTCACCGGGGAGTTGGGTTTTGAGCTGGCGCAGGTGTTTGAAAGCCCGCCAAGTCTGGGTCCGCTGACTATCAATGACCAGTTCGCCGAAGAGGCTTTCACTGTCTACGATCACCCCAAAGTATTTATCTTTCAAAAGAGGGCCGACTATGATCCCGCGCAGGTGCGCGCTGTCCTGGATCGCGTGGACCTGTCTCAGGTCATCCGGGTTACGCCCAAGCGCGCTGCCAGCCATCCCATGGACTTGAAATTGCCCCCGGAACGTTGGGCAAGCCAGCAGGAGGGCGGCACCTGGTCGCAGCTATTCAATCCGGATGGGCTGCTGAATCGCTTCACGCCTCTTGCGGTGCTGGTCTGGTATCTGACCATCTTTTTACTCGGTCTGGCGGTTTACCCGTTGTCCCGGTTGGCCCTACCCGGCCTGGCAGACCGGGGTTACCCGATCAGTCGCCTGGTGGGTCTCTTACTGCTTGCCTGGCTGACCTGGATAGCTGGCTCCTTCCAGATTCCGGTGACGCGCCTCACTGTGGCGTTGACCTTCGCTTTGCTTGTGCTGGCGGGTGGTCTGGCGGCGTACCTGCAAAGAGAAGATCTGCGCGCCGAATTTCGACGTCAGCGGGCGGTTTTTTTACTGGTTGAGGGGCTGGCGTTGGCTGCCTTTTTATTCTTCCTGTTTGTGCGTTGGGGTAACCCGGACCTGTGGCATCCCTGGAAAGGGGGGGAGAAACCGATGGATTTCTCCTATCTCAACGCCGTGATTAAAAGCACCACCTTTCCACCTTATGATCCCTGGTTTGCCGGGGGGTATATCAATTATTATTATTATGGGTTTGTGATCGTCGGTATGCCGGTGAAATTGCTGGGTATCCAGCCGTCGGTTGCTTACAACCTGATCCTGCCAACCCTTTTCGTCCTGATTTTGCTGGGTGTGTTTACCCTGGGTTATAACCTGATGCCAGCGCGCAGATCCGGGGAACCGGCGGATATAGAGGGAATTTCCTTTACTCAAACCTTCTGGAATACCCTGCAGCGCCAACCGGGTGTGTGGGTTGGCGGGCTGGCTGCCTTGCTGGTGGGTGTGGCTGGAAACCTGGGTAGCCTGCGAATGATCTGGCGCGGTTACCAGATGATCGCCGCGCCGGGGCCGATCGAGGAGGCCAGTTTGCTAAACCGGTTGATCTGGGGCATTTCCGGTTTGTTCCAATCGCTGGCTGGCGCGGAAATGCCCTATGGTGTAGCGGACTGGTACTGGATCCCCAGCCGGGCGATCGCCGCCCTGGGTGATGTCGAACCGATCACCGAATTCCCCTATTTCACCCTGCTTTATGCCGACCTGCACGCTCACCTGATTGCTTTACCGGTGACCCTGCTGGTGCTTGCCTGGGGATTATCTGCGTTACTGAAACGCGGCCGCTGGGGTACACCCTGGCTGACCGTCTGGGGATTGTTTGTGGGGGGGTTGGCTATCGGCGCATTGCGACCCACCAACACCTGGGACCTGCCTGCCTATGCGCTCTTGGGTACCCTCGCGGTGATGGTTGGGGCCGGGTTAGCCTCACCAGACGAGCTGGCGCGTGATTGGTCCTGGATTCCCGCCCCGGTGCGCCGCTGGCTGGTCCCGCTGATCATGGGCGGTGGGCTGCTGTTAATCAGCCTGATCCTGTACCAGCCCTTCGCTGCCTGGTACGGGCAGGGTTACACCGAGGTGAATTTCTGGCAGGGACCGCGCACCCCGCTTTATGATTATTTCATCCATTGGGGCGTTTTCCTGTTTATGATCGGTTCCTGGATGACGCACGAGACCCTGGATTGGCTGGCAACAACCCCGGTTTCTGCTTTACGCCGCCTGCAACCTTACCAGAGCCTTATTCTGAGCGCCGCGATTGGCCTGATTTTCCTCGTTTTGCTCCTGGCATTGAATTTACCCCTGCCGGAGAATATTCCTCTGGGTAATGGAGTGCGGGTTGCCTGGGTGACCCTGCCGCTGGCGAGTTGGGCGGCTATTCTACTCTTCAGGCCGGGTATGCCTGTTGAAAAACGGGCGGTGCTCTTTTTGGTGGGCTCCGGGGCGGTATTGACCCTGGCTGTGGAAGTTATCGTGCTCACCGGCGATATCGGGCGGATGAATACGGTGTTTAAATTCTATTACCAGGTCTGGGTGCTTTTTGGTATCAGTGCGGCAGCCTCTCTGGGCTGGATCTGGCCGGCAGTACGGGATTGGAGTGCGGGATTCCGCAAAACCTGGCAGGTCGGTCTCTTTCTGCTGCTGATCGGAGCCTCGATGTACCCGTTATTGGCGACTACCGCCAAAATGAAAGACCGCATGTCGCCTGACGCGCCGCGTACGCTGGATGGGCAAC
>JAGUYX010000303.1 GCA_020061145.1 Anaerolineales bacterium
AAAGTTTAAACGCCTCCTGCTTGCGGACGATTACGACAGCATCCTGGAGATTGCCCGAGAACAGGTGGACAATGGCGCACATGCCCTGGACATTTCCACTGCGGTTACTGAACGTGGCGATGAAGTCGAACAGATGCGCCAGGTTGTGCGCAAACTGGTGGTATCGGGGATTGACGTCCCCCTGGTGATCGATTCTACCGAACCGGAGGTGATGCAGGCTGCTCTGGAAGCTGCCCCGGGTCGCTGCCTGCTGAATTCCACCCACCTGGAAGGCGGGCGAAAAAAGGCAGATCAGGTATTTGCTCTGGCCAAAAAGTTCAACGCGGCAGTTTTATTGCTGACCATAGATGAGCAAGGCATGGCTAAAACCGTTGACCGTAAGCTTGAGGTTGCTCGCCGCCTTTATCAGATTGCCGTTGATGAACATGGCCTTTCGCCCTCCGCGCTGGTTTATGACGCCCTCACTTTCACACTGGCGACAGGCGATGCTGAATTTGCGCAATCGGGGATCGAAACGATTGAAGGCATTCGTGCCATCAAACGTGAACTCCCTGGAGTGTTCACCTCCCTGGGTGTCAGTAATGTTTCTTTTGGATTGGGCCCCAACGCACGTCCGGTATTGAACAGTGTTTTTCTATATCATTGTATTCAGGCGGGGTTGGATATGGCGATTGTCAACCCGGCGCATATTACCCCTTACGCAGAAATCCCTGCAGATGAACGCCAGCTGGCTGAAGACCTGATATTTAACCGTCGCCCCGATGCTCTCCAGCGTTATATTGAGTATTTCGCTTCTGCGGAGCATCAACCCATCGACCAGGCACGCAGCAACCCGCTCGAGGGGAAAACGACTGAAGAACGGCTGCAGTATCGCATTCTGCACCGCTATAAAGAAGGCGTGGAAGCAGATATCGACGAGATTATTGCCCGTCAGGATTTCCCCACCAAACACGAATCGGCTGTATACATTCTGAATCAGGCATTATTGCCTGCGATGAAGGAAGTAGGAGATCGATTTGGCGCCGGCGAATTAATCCTGCCGTTTGTGCTCCAGTCGGCAGAGGTGATGAAAAAGGCCGTCTCACACCTGGAAAATTACCTGGAAAAGAAAGAAGGTGTTTCAAAAGGTCTGGTAGTCCTGGCGACGGTTTATGGCGATGTGCATGACATTGGCAAGAACCTGGTGAAAACCATCCTGAGCAATAACGGTTACGATGTGATCGATCTGGGTAAGCAGGTACCCGCGGAGACGATCATCCAGACCGCGGTCGAGCGTAAGGCGGATGCGATTGGATTAAGCGCTTTGCTGGTCAGCACCAGTAAACAGATGCCACTGATCGTGAATGAGCTGTATCGCCGCGCTCTGAATTTGCCGGTCTTGATTGGTGGGGCGGCAATCAACCGTCGGTTTGGCCGGCGGATCCTGTATACCGAGTCCGGCGATCCTTACCCGGCGGGTGTTTTTTATTGCAAAGACGCCTTTGAGGGTTTGGATACCATGGATCGTCTGATGGACGCCAGCCGGCGGGAAGATTTGCTCCACCAGATCGAGCGAGAAGCCGCTTTCGAAATGGGGCGTACCGATGCTCCTCACACCCGCACGGCCGGCAAGGCGCGCCCCACAGTCGCGCCTGCTTCTCTGATCCCCCGTGTGGATCAATGGGGGTCACGTGTGGTGCGCAAAATGCCGCTGGAGATGGTCTTCCAGTATCTGTTCAAAAACGAGCTCTTCCGTCTTTCCTGGGGAGCAAAAAATGCACATGGTGAAGAATGGGAACGCCTGCAAGCTGAATTCGAAGAGAGATTGAGCCGTATGCAGCGTGAGGCTTTGCGCTCAGACTGGTTGCAGCCACAAGCAGTCTACGGTTACTGGCCTGTCCAGGCGGATGGCGATGACCTGATCCTGTATGATCCGAAAACATTAAGCCAGGCTCAACCGGACGAATTGTTGCGGTTTTCCTTCCCCCGGCAGCCCGAAGGCGAACGGCTGTGCCTGGCAGATTATTTTGCCGGGATAGACACGGGAAAAGTGGATGTTGTCGCTTTGCAGGTTGTCACGGTGGGTCAAAACGCTACCGAACGTTTTGATGCCTTGCAGCAGGCAGGAGATTATTCTGAGGCTTATTTCTTCCACGGGTTGGCGGTACAGACAGCAGAAGCAACCGCTGAATACCTGCATCGCCATATCCGCCGAGAGCTTGGGTTGCCAGAGGGGCAGGGAAAACGTTACTCCTGGGGTTACCCCGCCATTCCAGACCTGGAAGATCACCGTCTGGTATTCAATTTGCTGCCTGCTGAAAAAGAGCTGGGTATGAGCCTGACCCCGGCATATCAACTCGTGCCGGAACAATCTACGGCTGCTATCATAGTCCACCACCCCCAGGCGCGCTATTTCAGCATTGGAGAGAGCCGCGTGGAGCAATTGATGAAAGCCTGATCGACCTGGGACCACCAGTTAATGTGATTTCCGATGAAATACGCTATCGAGGTTGTGCCATTCGGGGAATACGCCCATCCAAAGCTCATCGTCGAGCTTGCCCGGGCAGCGGAGGAAGCTGGTTGGGATGCGCTTTTTCTCTGGGATCACCTGGGCTTTGTGTGGGGTATGCCCTCCGCAGATCCATGGGTGGCACTGGCAGCCGTCGCTCAGGCAACGGAAAACCTTCGCTTTGGTGTAGACGTGACCCCGCTGCCACGCCGTCGCCCACACATACTGGCAACCACCCTCACCGGGTTGGATTTGCTCAGCAATGGGCGAGTGATTTTCTGTGCTGGCCTGGGTGGATTAGACGGCGAATTTACCGCCTTTGGCGATGAGGGGCAGCCCCGCCAGCGGGCGGAAAGGCTGGATGAAGGCCTGATGATCCTGGATGGTTTGTTATCTGGGGCGCAGGTGGAACACCAGGGGAAATATTTTACGGTGAAGGGCATTACGCTGAATCCCTTGCCGGTGCAAAAGCCGCGGCCTCCAATCTGGATCGGCGGAGATAGCCCATCCGCTTTACGGCGCGCCGCACGTTGGGATGGCTGGGTCATTGGCGGAGTTAACGAAGCCGCGGAGTATGTAAAAAGCCCGGAGGATATAACCCGGCAAATCGCTTTTATTCATTCACACCGTACCCGCACAGGTGCGTTTGAGGTGGCGTTTTCTGGTATTACAGCTCCCGGTGAAACCGGCCTGGTCCAGGATTATGCCGCAGCCGGTGTTACCTGGTGGTTGGAAGTCGTATTTGGTCTGCGTGGAAGCCACAATCAAATGCTGGAAAGAATTATGGCTGGTCCACCGGCCTGGAGTGAATAAAATGTCTGACAATAAATTTTGGGAGCTGCTGGAAAAATCGGATGTTCCGCTGCTTGCTGATGGCGCCATGGGTACCATGTTGCATGGGCGCGGGGTACGTTTCGATCAGTGTTTCGATGAACTGAATATCAGCCAGCCCTCTCTGGTCGCAGAAATTCACCGGGAATATATCGAAGCAGGCGCACAAATCATCTATACCAATACATTTGGCGCCAACCGGTATAAACTCGCCGAGCATGGCTTGCAGGATCGGGTTGCGGAGATTAATCGTGCCGGTGTGGAGCTGGCGCACCGGGTGATCCTGGCTTCCTTTCGGGAGATATTGCTGGCGGGGGATGTTGGGCCTTTGGGAGTACGGATTGCTCCTTTCGGGCGTGTGCGCCCCGAGCAGGCGCGCCAGGTGTTTGTCGAGCAAATCCAGGCTCTGGTTGACGCTGGAGTAAATCTGCTGGTTATCGAAACCGTCTCTGACCTCAATGAAATTCGGGAAGCAATTGCCGCGGCGAAATCGGTTAGTTCTCTGCCGGTAATTGCCACCATGACTTTTACCCGTGACGACACCACCTTGCTGGGGGATTCTCCGATCAGCGTCGCCCGGGAGTTATCCCAGGCGGGCGCAGATGTTATCGGTGTAAATTGTTCTGGTGGTCCGGCACAGGTTTTGCGCATCGTGCGCCTGATGCGCCAGGTTGTTCCGCAGGGACGTTTCGCCGTAAAACCCAACGCCGGTTGGCCGGAACAGGTTGGGGGCCGCATCATGTACCCGGCTGGGCCAGAGTACTTTGCCGATTATGCTCGTGCCTTTTGTCGGGAAGGCGTTTCGTTGATCGGCGGGTGTTGTGGCACGACTCCTCAACATATCGCCGAGATGCACCAAGCTTTGCAGGTTGCCTGCCCGGATGTGATCTATGCTGAAGGCGCGTTACCCCGCAGCCAGGAAGAGCAGGATAATGAGCCGCTGGTACCGCTCACCTCCTTAGCGCAAAAACTTGGCAGTGGTCAGTTCGTGATTGCAGTGGAAATGGACCCACCCCGCGGATTGTCCACCCAAAAATTGCTCATGGGAGCCTCATTGCTCAAAGAATCTGGCGTAGATGTGATCGATGTAGCGGATAGCCCGATGGCGCGGATGCGTATGAGCCCCTGGGCGGTATGTGATCTGATCCAGCGCAAGGTAGGAATCGAAACCACGCTGCATTTCCCCACACGCGGCCGGAATTTGCTGCGTGTGCAGGGGGATTTGCTGGCTGCCCATGCCCTGAATATTCGTAATGTGTTTGTGGTGATGGGTGATCCAACCGCTATCGGAGATTACCCGGATGCCATGGACAACTACGACCTGGTACCTTCCGGTCTGATCAAGCTGATCAAACAGGGATTTAATGCCGGGATTGACCATGCCGGCGCGACAATCGGCTCGCCAACCAATTTCTTTACCGGATGTGCACTTGATCTGGCTGCCAAAAACCTGGAGCGAGAAGTACGCTTTCTTCAACGGAAGATAGACGCCGGGGCAGATTTTATCCTCACCCAGCCGGTGTTTGAATCAGAAACTGTACTTAATTTTCTAGACTTTTATGCATCCAG
Organism: Anaerolineales bacterium; assembly: GCA_020061145.1. Taxonomy (GTDB): domain Bacteria; phylum Chloroflexota; class Anaerolineae; order Anaerolineales; family DRKV01; genus JAGUYX01. Next base: position 4,889 of record JAGUYX010000303.1, read on the forward strand.
GCATGGACAGCTTAGCTTGCCTCTGCTGGTCGGGATCCTGCCCCTGTTCAGCGTCCGCCATGCGGCATTCTTGCATAATGAGGTTCCGGGCATCACTATTCCCGGGCATTTATTGCGTCGCCTGGAAGCTGCCGGCGACGCCGCCGAGGATGAAGGTGTGAAGATTGCCGTGGAATTAATCAGCCAGATACGCACAAAGGTAAATGGATTGTATATCATGCCTGCCTTTAGTCGTTATGACCTGGTAGCTGATATCGTGGAGTCAGTCCGCGCCTTGCAACCCGGCTGATAGCCGCCCTTTTCTCTCTTTTTCAGTAAGCGAATTTATGCATCCAGCGAGGGATAGTCGGCAGGTTTGATTTGCAAGGTTTCCAATGGTTGGTCCACCTGCGATAATTCGGCGAAGGTCAGATCTCTCGAATCCAGGCGTAAGGTATCTTTCAGGCGTTCAAACAGACCCGTGTAACTCTCCAGAATACGGTTTTCCCAATTTAATCCCAGGGTTTCGCAAACCTGATGAATTTCATCTGGCGTAGGACCTTCAAGCTCTAGAAAAAACCCATAAGGCATCTCATCCAGGGTAACCAGCACATTACCTAGCTGGTACGTGGTGCGGTATTTCTCGTAAATCAACTGGACCCGATATCCAAGAGCTTCCAGAAAGCGCCGGGCAGTGTTGAAATCATCCACAACCAGTTCGATTTCCTGGCGTGCCTGTACGCCATGCAGGGATTCCCCGGGTCCCTTAAAAGTTAAGCGCACCTGTTGATCCTGCCTTAAACGTAAGACTTTCCGTTGACTGCTGAGCGATCTTTGAGCATCATCAAAGCGCAGATTCTGCTCGTAGGTGCGCGGAATAAGTCTGGTCGCATGCGCTTCCAGGTATCCCTGGTATTTGCCGGGTTGTTTCACCCACAACTTGATTTCCAGTTCCTGGTCAGTACCGGCCATAACCTTCCCTATCGTGTAGCCCCTACATAGCATAAAACCTGGTGCCTTTCCACACTTTCCCCGGCTTTCACTCCCAGGCGGGAAACCACGCCATCGCGTGGAGCACGCAATTCATTCTGCATTTTCATTGATTCCAGGACGACCATTGTATCCCCTTTGGAAACGGTTTGGTCATCTTCTACCAGTACCGAAATGACCAGCCCTGGCATTGGCGCTTTGATGGGCGTATCTCCGGTAAGCACCACATTCCCACCGGCAGCCGCACGCAACCGTTTTTCACGCTCATCCTCAACCTTGACCGAATAAAGAATCCCTCTCAGTAAAACCTGCCAGAGATTTTCTTCGGCGTAAACATACGCCTCATGGGATTTACCATTGAGCAGAATCGAATACACTGGCTGGTCGCTGACGGTCGTGAAATCGACCAGGTGTACCTGTCCATTGATAGTCACATGAGTCTCATCTAGTATTTCTACCAGATACTCTCGATCATTGATGGTGGTGATGTATTTCAAGCCCATTTTCTCATTCGGTACTCCAGCATTTAATTATCGTTGCAGTCTTTCCCAGCGCCCAACCCATTTCCAGTTACTGGTATCGCGCTCATTCCGCCGGACGATTTGGGCGGACTGTTGCAGCGATTCGTGCGCGACCAGAGTCGCCAGGATCGCGGCCAGTTCAGGCGTGGTTTCATCTTCTTCTCCATACTGGGTGGAAAATCGTTCTTCCACAAATCGAGTATCGAATTGACCGGCCTGGAAACGGGTGGAGTTCATTAACTTCTGGTGGAAGGGAATGTTAGTGCTTACCCCGACAATCCGGTATTCCTCCAGCGCCCGCCGCATTCGTAATACCGCTTCTGCCCGATTTTCACCCCAGACGATCAATTTGGAGATCAACGAATCGTAGTAGGGTGTGATGGAAAAACCGGAGTAGACGCCCGTATCCACGCGTACCCCCGGTCCGGTCGGCGGATTCAGGTGCGTAATTTTCCCTGTGGAAGGTAAAAATCCATGATGTGGATCTTCGGCATTGATCCGGCATTCCAGCGCCCACCCTTTCATAGTGATATCTTCCTGGGTCAGACGCATCTGCCGGCCGCGTGAAATGCGGATCTGTTCGCGAACGATATCCACACCGGTTGCCAGCTCGGTAACCGGATGTTCTACCTGCAGGCGCGTATTCATTTCCAGGAAGTAAAAGTTTTTATTGCTATCCACCAGGAATTCGATCGTTCCGGCATTGACATAATTGACCGCCTGAGCTGCGCGTACAGCAACCGAACCCAGGGTATTGCGGAAATCTTCATCGTCTCCCACGAAAGGCGATGGAGCTTCCTCAACCAGTTTCTGGTGGCGGCGCTGGATCGAACACTCACGCTCTCCCAGGTGAATAACATTCCCATGTTGGTCGGCCATTATCTGGACTTCAATATGTCTGGCGCCTTCGATTACCTTTTCCAGGTAAACATTTCCATCGCCGAAAGCAGCTTCAGCTTCTCGACGTGCGGCTGTGAGCAGCGCAGGCATCTCTTTCAGCTCGCGGACCTCGCGCATGCCTTTTCCACCGCCTCCCGCAGTGGCTTTGATCAATACCGGGAAACCAATTTGTTGGGCGGCGACCAGCAAATCTTCATCACGCAGATTGCCTTCGCCTTCTGTGCCAGGCACGACAGGAACCCCTGCTTTGGCGACCGTCATCCTGGCAATGGCTTTATCACCCATGGCAGCGATTGCCGAGGGCTTAGGCCCGATAAACGCCAGACCTGCATCGATAACAGCCTGGGCAAAATCGGCGCGCTCCGCCAGGAATCCATAACCCGGGTGGATGCCGCCCACACCGGTTTTGAGGGCAATCTCGATGATTTTGTCACCACGCAAGTAGGATTCACGTGAAATAGCCGGACCAAGCAAATAAGCCTCGTCTGCATAACGCACATGCAGGGCATGCCGGTCAGCCTCAGAAAAAACCGCTACCGTTTCCATCCCCAGTTCCCGGCAGGCGCGGATGATCCTTACTGCAATTTCACCCCGGTTGGCGATCAGGACTTTGTTGAACAAGCTCTACCTCCCAGATCGTTCTGATAAGGTGGATAAAATTTTATTCTGCCTCAAAGTGGAATACACCCATGTTTTTTGGGCGGGTTCTGGTCGCGCTTATTCGCCAGCATCTCAAGGGCGTTGATCAGGCGTGGGCGCGTCTCGCGCGGCTCAATCACTGCATCCAGATATCCTCGTGAAGCGGCGACATACGGATTGGCGAACTTTCTGCGATATTCACTGACCAGTTCATTTTTCTTGTCGACAGGGTCATTGGCTTCCGCCAGTTCCTTCCGGAAGATAATATTCACCGCGCCGTCCGGACCCATGACGGCGATTTCTGCACTCGGCCAGGCAAGATTTAAATCTCCACGGATGTGTTTACTGCTCATCACGTCATACGCTCCACCATAAGCTTTACGGGTGATTACGGTCAGCTTGGGGACAGTTGCTTCACAATAAGCAAACAGTAATTTTGCGCCTGAGCGTATAATCCCGCCATGTTCCTGCTCTCGTCCCGGCATAAAGCCGGGGACATCCACGAAGGTGACGATGGGTAGATTAAAAGCGTCACAGAAGCGCACGAAACGGCCTGCTTTTTCTGATGAGCGTATGTCCAGTACCCCGGCAAATACCGCCGGTTGATTGGCTACAATTCCCACACTGTGACCCCCCAGGCGGGCAAAACCAATAACGATATTGGGTGCGAATTCTTCTTGAATTTCGTAAAACTGCCCTTGATCGACGATCAGGCGAATAACGCTTTTGATATCGTAGGGTTTACTTGGGTCGGCGGGCACGATCTCATTCAGGGCGTCTTCCATGCGTAATGGGTCATCCCCCGAGTCCATGAAGGGAGGATCCTCCATGTTGTTTTGCGGCAGGTAGGAGAGCAATTTACGGATTAAATATAATGTATCCGCTTCGTTATCCGCTGCGACGTGACAGACTCCGGAGATTTCAGAATGTACGCTGGCGCCTCCCAGGTCTTCGAAAGAAATTTCTTCATGGGTAACGGTTTTGACAACCTCCGGACCGGTGACAAACATATAGGAAGAATTGCGCACCATAAAGATAAAATCGGTCAATGCGGGGGAATAAACAGCTCCCCCGGCGCACGGGCCAAGAATGGCGCTGATCTGCGGGATAACCCCGGATGCCAGGGTATTGCGCAGGAAAATATCTGCGTAACCGCCGAGGGAAATCACGCCTTCCTGAATGCGTGCACCACCAGAATCGTTTAGGCCAATAACCGGCGCTCCATTCTTGATCGCCATATCCATAATCTTGCAGATCTTTTCAGCATGCGCTTCTCCCAGGCTGCCCCCAAATACCGTAAAATCCTGGGAATATACATAAATCAAACGTCCCTCGATCGTGCCCCATCCTGTCACCACGCTATCTCCCAGATAGACTTTGCTATCCAGGCCAAAGTCCGTTGAGCGGTGGGTGACAAATTGGTCGATCTCCCGAAACGAACCCTTATCCAACAACAGGTCCAGACGTTCGCGTGCGGTCAGCCTGCCACGTTTGTGTTGGGCCTCCACACGGTCCAGCCCGCCGCCCAGCAGCGCTTGAGCCCGATATTCGTGCAATTGCCGAATTTTCTCATTGTTGTCCATCAGCTATCGTCTCCAAAGAATTGTTTGACGGTTGGACGTGACAGAATCCAGAATACCCAACCCAGGGTGATCGCCCAGGTCAGAGCTACAAACGGTAAATTTACCGCAAAACCATTAATCAGTGCCAATCCCAATCGCTGAGCCCATTCTACCAGGGTGAAAAGTACAGCGAACACCATTAAACCCATTCGTGCTTTCCGATATCCCAACCAGATTCCTGCTCCAAGAATTAGCCATATACACCCCCATAGAATACCCGAAAACAATAAATAATATATTGTGAATGGCAGCAAAATTTCTTTCCAAAACGTCCATGTCTGGAGAATCACAACTGTGCGGGTAAGATATACCGCTGATAGGATTAACACGCCCACTGCCATAATGGTTACGCTGCGAGGTCTTCCAGACCGGGTGGTATTTCCGTCGTTGTTCGAAATCATGACCTGTAGCATATTGTTATTTTATGCCAAGCACAATTTTTCCCATTTGATTACCTTTGGCGAGACGCTCCTGCGCCTGAGCGGCTTCTTCCAATGGATATATCCGATCGACTACTGGTTTAAGTTTTCCCTGGAAAATCAGTTTGAATACCTCTTTGAAATCTTCCCGGGTTCCCATCGTGGAGCCCAGTAATGCCAGATGTCTGGAAAAAATGTAGCGATTATCGATCTCAACCAGCGGTCCGCCGGTATTCCCAACCGTCAGGATTCGACCTCCTTTACGTGCAGTGCGCATACTGAGTGGAAATGTGCTGCCCACATTATCCACCACGATGTCCATCCCGTGTTTATTACTCTTTAAATAGACTTCACGAGCCCACTCGGGGGTTTCCAGACGATTGATTAATACATCCGCTCCCAGGGATTGGGCCAGAGCCAGTTTTTCAGCGTTGGAACCGACGACATAAACTACCGCACCGAAATACCTGGCGATCTGAATGCTGGCCGTGTTTACCCCGCCCGAAGCGCCCACAATCAAAACGTGATCACCGGGTTGGATGTCTCCGCGCTTGACCAGAGAATGCCAAGCGGTATGATAAACCAACCCGCAGGCAGCCGCAGTTTCCTCGCTGAATCCTTCCGGAAGACGCAGAAGATTTGTCGCCGGGACGCAGACGAATTCCGCATAGGTGCCGGGTAATGTTTCTCCCAAAAGATTCCAGCTCAGACAACGATTGTCCTGCCCTTTCAAGCAAAACTCACAGGCGTCGCAGCCAATATTGGCATTAATCACCACCCGCTCGCCAACCTCCCAACCACTCACCCCCTCACCAAGGGCGGCAATTTCCCCGGCCCCATCGGCGCCAGGTATATGCGGATATTTCAGGCGGATACCAGGCCAGCCCGCGCGCACCCACAAATCCAGGTGGTTAAGCGCCGCTGCCCTCAACCGGATAAGCGCTTCCCCTTTACCTGGCGTTGGAGTTGGTACCTGGCGTAGTTGGAGCACCTCAACTCCGCCGTGCTGATCAAAAACGATTGCTTTCATGAGATTACAACACCTTGCCCGACGAAAATTTCCATGGTTATCTCTTTTTTCATCACGCGTGTTATTGATCAATGGAATGTGATTTCCCAGATATGGACATTTCCGGGTTCTCCCTGCCCCAGATCGCGAATCTCCAGGCGCAACTGGCTGGCTTCTACAGGTACGGAAAAACCGACGCGACCTGAGGGTTGAGCCACGCTTCCCTGGAACTGAACCTGGTAATGTGCAGTGTTTCCAGATAGATCCTGTGCTACCACGGTCAACTCGATGTGACTGCTGCCAAAGACAATCTCCACCCCATTGATCTGCCTGGGGGTTGGGAAATCCAGTTCCAGAATCGCCGGGTTGGCTTCCCGGGTGCGGCACAGGCTGCGCGGGTTGCCGTCAAACGCCAGCTGAATTTCTCCAATATCCAGGCGAGAATATCGGACTGGAATTTGCTCGCCATCCAGCAGGATGTGTCCACTTTCCGGCTGGCGGCGGGCCTCGGTTTCAGCCTGCAATATCTCCGATATCTCCGGCACATAAGCCAGGCGGATGAACATAAAACCGGGGTTGCCATTCGGGAAGTGGATTACATGCTCAACCACCGGACTATGGAATTTTTCACTATCTAGCGCCCGCTCGTATTCGTTATAAGGCAGCACAAACACGGTGTCTTCTATCCCCGGTTGTTCCTGGTGTAAATATTGGTCAATGCTGGCTAATTTTATGGCAGGCGGGTCTTCTTCCAAGAAAAAACGAGCCAGGATATCGGTGCCATTCGCCCAGGTTGGGGAAAGGACAATGTGAGTCTCGGGTTGGTTGTCCAGGCGATTTTGAATGGCTGCGAATACCTGGTGTGCTCCCCATTGATAGCCGGATAGGCCATAGTCGGTGAACCAGGTGGGGCCATCCCGTAAGGCAAACCATAATAAGCCAATATTGATCATTGCTAACACGCTAAAAGAAGAAGTGGCGACAACCGGATAACCAAGGTGGAATTTGCGACTCCATTCGACTACAGTGCCAAAGCCCACACCGGTCAGAATGGCGCAGGGAATAACGAAGCTTAACAGGCGGGTAATTCCGACTTCCAGTAAAGCAGCGCCCAGCGGGATTGCCAGTAGTGTCATCAACAGAATGCGATATTCCGGCTTGCGCAAATTGCTCAGCGTTTTCAGCAGTCCAATCAGGACGAAAGGAGCGCTCAAAATAAGCAAGTGTCCATAGCTATCAAATCGATGACGGATCAGGTCGTTTTCTCCGGGAAAATACCAGTACCCAGGATTCAGACCCTGCGTATATTCACCCACAAATTTAATCAGTTTCTCGGTGAAGGGAATTTCCTGCACCCAGTAGGAACCCTGGCGGTATAACTGGTCGCTGTTCGCTCCTGGATGGGTGATTAAAAAACGAACGAAAGGCAACCCCCATAAAAGCCCTAAAAAACTTGCTTTCCATATCAAAGATCGGTGCTGCCTGTGGTAACGAAAATCGATAATTAAAAAGATCAACGCCAGGGCAGGAATAATAATGCGTGCGGGGGCGTAACTGTAGAAAGCCAGGGCTCCGAAAATCACTGCTCCATACAGGCTGGATGAATTTCCCAACCGGTAACGCAGATAAAAATATAAAAACACCGCCAGGAAAGAAGCCATCAGGCTGGTTTCAAAGGCGGTGCGTGAATGTAAGAACCACGCCGGGGTGATTGAAAGAAAAAACACCCCGCTCCACCAGGCCGGTTTGTGGAAAATTACCTCTAGTGTTTTGCCAACCGCCCAGGCAGCCAGCAAAGTGACAACCACAGATATTCCACGGGTTAAATATATGCTGCGAGGCAATAAAATAGCTGGCAGCACCTGTAAATATACACTGGTGGAAAGGTTGTATTTATCGTAA
>JAGUYX010000119.1 GCA_020061145.1 Anaerolineales bacterium
CAGGCTGAATGATACAATTCACCGTCAGATGATCACTTCTTTTACCTGGAAACATCGATGACCCACAGTGTATATTCACCCGGCTCTTTAGAAGAAGTTTTGCACGAATTTGGACTGGTCGGTGAACGACTGGCCGCGATTAAAGCCATAGAAGGCGGCGCAGGCAATATCTCGGTCTGTTTTGAGGATGCGCTGCCGTACCAGCATCTATTCCCATTACAGGAAACCATCCAATTGCCAGATCCAGCCCCGGCGCTTGCTGGGCGGATTTTGCTGGTCACCGGTTCAGGTCAACGCCTGCGTGATTTATCTCACGCGCCGCTGTGTGGCTTGGGTTTGCTAAAGGTTAATCCAGGCGGTGAAACTGGATTATTGTTCTCCTCACCACAACGTGGGTTTACCCGTTTGTCCAGCGAATTTAATTCCCACCTGGGCGTGCATCATGATTTTGCCCAGAACGGTGGGAGGGGCTTTCACTCGCTGGTACACGCCCAACCGCCCCACCTGACCTTTTTAAGCCATATCACCCGCTATCAGGATCAGTCTTACCTGAACCGGGCGTTAATGCGCTGGCAACCGGAGACGATCATCACCTTTCCTCAGGGATTCGGCGTGTTACCCTTCGCCATACCGGGTTCACCGGCAATGAAAACCGCCAACGTAGAAAAAATGCGAAAGCATCGCCTGGTGATCTGGAGTAAACACGGCGTATTGGCGCGGCATGCCGGCTCATTGCTGGTTTGTGCGGATTTGATCGAATACGCTGAAGCGGCAGCATATTATGAATATCTGAACCTGAGCAGCGGTGAACCTTCAACCGGTCTCTCTCCGGATGAAATCCGCCGGCTCAGCGAATATTTTCAAGTCAGTCAGGATATTTTCTGAAACGGAGGTTGGGATGCGAGTAGCAGTCGCCTGTGACCATGGCGGATACCCATTGAAGGCTACAGTGCTGGAGGCAGTCCGGTCGCAAGGGCATGAAGTGCTCGACCTGGGTACTTTTAGCCCCGAGCGCGTCGATTATCCTGATTACGCTGAAAAGCTGGCGCGTGCCCTGCAAGACGGCTCCGCAGAACGCGGCATTTTGTTATGCGGTTCGGGTGTGGGTGCATGCATTGCAGCCAATAAATTTCCCGGTATCTTTGCCGCGATCTGCCACGACACTTATTCCGCCCATCAGGGTGTGGAGCACGACGCGATGAATGTTTTATGTCTGGGAGCGCGCATCATTGGGCCTGAGCTGGCTCGGGAACTGGTGGAGGCATTTTTAAATGCCACATACTCCGATTCTGGTCGTTATGCTGTGCGCGTTGAAAAGATACGTCTGTTCGAGGAAAATTTTTCTAATACCAGACAATCTTCCAACGACTGATCATGTGATTACCAGCCGATGGTATTGCGTCCACTGACCTTGGCGTGGTAGAGCGATTCATCCGCCACGGAGATGAGTTGATCGAGGTCAGTATATCCCTGCCCCAGACTAGCCAATCCGATGCTGATCGTCACCGAAACCGTTTCACCTCTCGCCTGGATCGGGGTTTCGCCGATGGCTTCTCGCAGGCGTTCGGCAATTTGCCGGGCTCCATCCACGTCTGTTTCAGGCATTAACAAGGCAAACTCTTCGCCCCCATAACGCCCGATCACGTCCATTTCGCGGATACTTTGTTTGCAGCGTTGAGCCACAGCTCGCAAAACCTGATCGCCAACCAGATGCCCCCAGCGATCGTTCACGTCTTTGAAATGATCGATATCGATCATGATGATCGATAAGGCACGGCGGTATCGGCGGGCTCGTTCAAATTCCAGCCGCGCCAGTTCGAAAAAGTGACGCCGGTTGTACAGGCCGGTCAGATCATCGATGACCGCCAGGCGCTGGAGTTCAGTGAAAAGCCGGGTATTATCCAGGGCGATGGCCGCGTGAGAGGCCAGTAATTCCAGCAATTCCATATCTTCCCGGGTATAGGCATTCACCTGATAGCTCTGCGCAGATACCATTCCAAAAACTTCGCCATCCTGGCGCCGCATGGGTACTGCCAGGAACGAGCGGATGGGCTCTGGGTCTCCTAACCTGACAACCTCGAAATCCAGGTCTTGTAAAGTGTCCCGGATAAAATACGATTTTCCTGTGCGAATTACCTGGCCACTCAACCCTTCGCCGGGGGGAATTCGACGCGAAGGCGCCTGCCCATGCCGGTCGACAATATAAACCACCTCGATTTCGTTGTGATAGTCATCCATGACGGATATGACAAAGGATTCGGTCGGCATGACCTGGGCGGCCGCCTGATGGATGGCTTCGTAGAGTTTTTGCGGGTCCAGCGTGGCTGATACTTGCTGGCTGGCCTGATGCAATATCGACAGGCGATTGGCGATTTCCACTGCTCGTTGATATAAGCGGGCGTGTTGAATGGCAATACTGGCTTCTCGGGCGAAGTCGGAGACCAGCATGGCATCTTGAAGTGTATAGGCGTTTTCCTGGCGGCTGTCGACCGTCAGGTGACCGATTGTCTCACCCTGCACCTGCATCGGCACTCCCATCCAGCCGCGCACGTAACTGGTGCTTCCCCATCCCTGAAAACGGGAGTCCTTCTGTGCGTTTGGAATAATAACCGGCTGCCCGGTGCGGAAGATCTGATAAAACAGTTGATCGTCGCGCTCCACTTTCAAGCCCACCACCTGCGAAGGGTCCTCAAATCCTTTTGCGGCCAGGATTTTCAGGTGATCGCCTTCCACGATAAACACCGAAGCGCTATCGTAAGGCACCACGTGTTCAAGTTGTTCCAATATTTGGGTCAACACCTTCTCCAGGTCGAGTTCTGACACCACAGCGCTGCTCGCCCGCCGCAAAGTTTCATTTTCAACCATCCGCAGGCGTGCCTGGGCATATAATTCGGCATTTTGTAAGGCCAGCGAAGCCTGTGCAGCGAAGGCAGTCAATAGATTCATCTGCTCGACCTTAAAGTGGTTCGGCGTAACACTATCCAGGGAATACAGGGCGACCACTTCACCTTTGATCAGGATGGGTACTCCTGCCCAGCCTCGTACGTGTTCCAGAATATCCACTTTTACCCATTCCGGATCCGCGGTCGCATCGGGGATGATCATGGGCGTGCGGGTTTCGATAATCTTGCGCAGGTTAGGCGTTGCGGTGATATCCATACTGAGGTTGGCGATTTTTTCCCGAACTTCCCGATCATAAAACTGCTCGTAGCCCCACATACGCGCCACCCGGGTTTTCCCGGAGGACACCAGCAAGATCACCCCGGTATCATAAGGCACTACTTTCTGCACCTGAGGCAGGAGACGATCCAATACTTCGTCATACTCCAATGTGGCGCTTAGCGCGACGCCTGCCTCGCGCAGGGCATCGGCAGCCGCACGCTGCTGTTTTTCAGCCTGTAGCACCCAGCCTTTGTAAACCGCCAGGGATAGTTGTGTCCCAACCACTTCCGTCCAATCCAGATCTGCTTGAGTGAAGAATTGTCGTTGATCGAAAGCTATTAAAACTGCGCCCAACCAGCGCCCTTCGGCAATTAATGGCATGGCAATCATTGAACGCGGATCAGCATTCGCAGGCAGAGGATGCACGAAGGATGTGCCATGTACATCTTCGATCAACAGTGGATTACCAGTGGATAATACATGATAAGTAATCGTATCCTCGGCAGGGAACGCTGGCAGGCTGAGATAAAGATCCCTTTTTGCCTGGTTGGCGGCTGCTAGATGAACCCGTCCTCCTTCCTCTTCCCACAAGGTGATAAAACATCCGTCTGCTTCGAATAGATCTGCCAGCCGGTCGGATAGCGTGAGCAACATCGTTTTAAATTCAGACTCTGCCAGGGCTGCGCGGGTAATTTCGTTTAACAAGGTCATCTGGCGCTGGCGAGTTTGTAAATCCTGTTGGGCGATGACAATATCGCTGACATCCACCATAATGCCGCTTACCCCGCTCAGAGCGCCATTCTCATAAATCGGTCTGCTGAAAATGCGTACATGCTTGACGCTTCCGTCTACATCCAGCACACGGAACCAGCGCAATTTACTCTCGCCAGCCAGTGTATCGCGGATATTTGCGGTCACCACGGAAATATCGTCCGGATGAACAAACTCTGAAAAATGCCTGCCAACCAGGTCTTTGGTTTTATATCCACTGATTCGTTCTATTGCCGGGCTGACGTACTGAAATTGCCCGTGTAAATTGATAATAAAAGCCACGTCATTAATGTCTTCCAGCAGGCTGCGGTATTGGTCGTGGGATTTAATTAACGCCTTTTCCACCTCTTTTCGGCGCCCGTTAACCGAGCGGGACACCTCCCCAATAAATACGATTGCAACCAGCGCCACCGCCACGCGTACCAGAGCAATTAGCCAACCACCCTCGGCGTGCATCGATACCAGCACAAAGGCAACCGGAAGAGTCAGGAATAACAAACCAAGATAAAATTTGCGGTCTTCGTAGAGGGTTGCCAGGATAATAAAAACCAGGGAGAACAGGAGAATATTATCTGGCAGATTCCAATAATAAATTGCCAGGCTGGCGAACGCCAATCCGGCAATATATAACCCGGCAAACCATTTAATCGGAAACTGCTTATCGATAAACAATGTCGTCACCCCGAGCAAAGTGGAGCTTGCTCGTTTTTGCGATTTTATCAAATAGCCCCGGCTGAAATGAACCAAAACGATATTAATTCCGTCACAATTGCACCCGGCATAGGTCTGCACCGGCCTTGCTTACTGAATATCCCTGACAAATAGCTATGAATAAATGCGGATTTGCGTACCCGTAATTCGCTTGGTGGGAAAGCGTACTCGAGGAGCGCTTTTCAAAATAACACCAGCTAACACAATAATGTCGACGTCCAGCGCAACCACAGCAAGATTAGCAGCCAGTGTTTCCATAATACACCCTCGAAAGAATCGGGTAAAACGGCTGCCTTTATGTCACGCGCTCGAAGTTTGGTGGAAAGAAGTGGGGGGTAATTTTGCAATAATAAACCCGGTGATACGCTTACCAGCCGCAGATAATGATAAGTAAATTTTACATTAAGATTGAAGTTGATGTGCAAGACTATTTTTGGAAGCGAATTCAGTATGAATGCAACATTGCGTACATTACGAGAGTGACATTTGGCATTATTTCGAATGATTTTTGATGATTGAAAGCCCAGGCTAATCTGTGTATACTCAGTTTATGAGGGGGATACCTGCGCAAAAACCCCACCCAAAGAATATCAGGAGAACGATCATGCGAGCCAATTCTCTATTGCCACGTCTGTTGACATTGGTTTTGATTTTCAGCTTAATCGTTCCATTC
>JAGUYX010000009.1 GCA_020061145.1 Anaerolineales bacterium
CCTGCGCGATCGCACCGGTAAGCGCGCCCGCCTGCGCCAGAAATTCGACGCCTGAACCGGTAAGGCGCTACCGGCCTGAACGCGCCAATCGATTTGGCTCCCGGGCGCAGCTTTTCCTGCTGCGCCTTTTCGTGTTTAACCCCCTGGTTCCAGGCCAAGAAATGAGCAAAGCATGACGGATCCCCTGATTGGTGTAACCACCTACCGCCTGGCTACCCGTTACGGTTTTCAGGCGCACGCCGTTTCGGAGAAGTACATCCAGGCGCTGGCAGACGCCGGCGCTGCGCCGGTGTTGATCCCGCTGGGGTTGAGCGAGGCGCAACTGGCTCGCATTTATGCCTCTCTGGATGGCATTCTGTTCACCGGCGGCGGGGATATCCATCCGCGTTTTTATGGCGCGCCTTACGACGAGCAGATTTATATGCTGGATGAAGATCGTGACCGGGTGGAGCTGTCTTTATTCCAACACACCATGGAGGCCCAACTTCCATTTTTTGGCATCTGCCGCGGCTTTCAACTGGTGAATGTGGGGCTGGGCGGAAGCCTGTATACCGATATCCTGGCGCAGCATCCGGGCGCCCAAAGGCATGACTTTTACCCCGATTTCCCCCGTGACCTGCTGGCGCACCCGGTGACCCTGGTGAATGGCAGCCGCCTGGCGAAGATACTGGGTGACGGGCAGGTGCAGGTCAACAGTTTGCACCATCAGGGCGTCCGCCAGCTTGCGCCGGGTCTGGTCGCCAGCGCTTATGCCCCGGACGGAATGATCGAAGCCCTGGAGCTGCCCGGTTATCCTTTTGGCATGGCGGTGCAGTGGCACCCCGAATGGCTGCAGGAACACCCACCCATGCGCCGCCTGTTCGCGCAATTTGTGCAGGCCTGTAGCCAGTAAAAACACCCCATGAACAGCGAACATCTATCTGCACCGCTGGGCGTTTTCGACTCCGGAGTGGGGGGGTTGAGCATTCTGAAGGAATTACACCACCAGGTACCGGCGGAACACCTGATCTACGTCGCCGACCAGGCGCACGTGCCCTATGGGGCGCGCTCGTTGGCGCAGGTGCGCCAATTTTCCGAAGGCATCACCCGTTTTTTGCTCTCCCAGGGAGCGAAAATGATTGTCGTTGCCTGCAATACTGCCTCGGCAGCGGCCTTACATTATCTCCGCCGGGTATTTCCCGAAACGCCGTTTGTAGGTATGGAACCGGCGCTCAAACCGGCTGCCGAAACCACCCGCTCCGGCGTGGTAGGTGTTTTGGCGACTCCCGCCACTTTTCAAGGCGAGTTATACGCTTCGCTGGTCAATCGATATGCGCAGGATATTACGGTTTTGCAGGATACCTGCCCCGGATTGGTGGCGCAGATCGAAGCCGGGGAGAAAAATGGTGGGGAAACGCGGCGTATTCTGGAAAAAGCCCTGGAGCCCATGCTCTCCGCCGGCGCCGATACCCTCGTGTTGGGCTGCACCCATTACCCCTTTGTCAGCGAGCTGATCCAGCAAATCAGCGGGCCGGGGGTGCGCATTATCGACCCGGCTCCGGCAGTTGCCCGGCAGGCGCGCCGTTTGCTCCAGGCGCGTGGCTGGTTGGGGGAAGCTGGCGGTAGCTCGACCGGCACCCGGGGCAGCGTGAGGCTTTTCACCACCGGCGACCTGGATCACCTGCGGCGGGTTTTGCCTTATTTCTGGAGCGGGGAGGCAGAGAGCGCCGCATTACACTGGCAGGGGGATTCCCTGCATTTCTTCCAGAGCTAGCCGGCGATACCTAGCGCAGGCGCGCCCCCAGCTCTTTTTCCAGTCTCCGGATAATCTTCAGGCGCAAACTTCGCACTTCTTCATCGCCCAGGGTATGATCCGGCGCCTGGTAGGTCAGGCTGTAGGCCAGGCTTTTCTTCCCGGCCCCGATTTGCTCGCCACGATACAGATCGAACAGGCGAATTTCGGTCACCAGGCTGCCGCCTGCCTGGCGGATGACGTCTTCCACCCGGCTGGCGGGTAGCTCCTCATCCACCACCAGCGCCAGATCTTCCAGCGCCGGCGGGTAACTGGGCACCGCGGCGACGGCATACCGTTCGGGGATCGCGTCCAGCAGTCGTGCCAATGCCAGGTCGCAGACCAGCACCGGGTAGGGATTAAGGTCGTAATTTTGCTGCACCAGCGGGTGTAATTCGCCCAGCAATCCCGCTTCGATGCCGCCGATCAACAGACGGGCGGTCTTCCCCGGATGGAGGGATGGGTGTTCTCCGGGTAGATAGGCCATCTCCGTAATGTGCAAACCATCCAGCACAACCTGCAAAATACCTTTCAGATCGAATAAATCCATCGGCGTTTCGTCCGCCGGCTGCCAGCCGGATATCTGGCGTGGCCCGGTCAGGGCAATCACCACCCGTTGTTCTTCGCGCGGTAGAGGCTCTCCTTCGACAGGCAGGAAGAGCGGACCAATTTCGAAAATCGCCTGGCGCTGGCGCAAGCGGGCGTTGTTTTCCAGCACGCCCAGCAGGCTGGCCATCAGGCTGCGCCGTAATACATTTCGTTCGCTGGTGATCGGATTGAATAAGCGCACATAATCCTGATCTTCAGCCTGTCCCGGGAGGGGGTACAGGCGTTTTTCTTTGTCCACATTGGTTAAACGGTGAGTGATCACCTCCTGCAACCCCTGCCCGACCAGCAAATCGCGCAGCGATTCTTCGCCCTCCAGCGCCGGGTTGCCGAGTTGCGGGGGCAGCGCATCCGCCAGACGGGTTTCGGGCAGGCGATCGTAACCGTAAATCCGGGCAATCTCTTCCATCAGGTCGGCCTTGCCGGTAATGCCGCGCCCGATATCCAGCCGGGTGGGTGGCGTTCCCACACGCAGCATATAACTTTCCACCGATACTTCGAACTCCAGGGCGCGCAACAGGGCGGCGATTTCATCCGGCGTCAGGTTGACCCCCAGCCAGCGATGCACATCCGCCGGGGTCAGGGTGATTACCGGGTCTTCTGGCGGCAATGGGTAATTATCCACCAGCCCCTGGTAAACCACGCCCCCTGCCCACTGGCGCATCAGCTCCAGGCAGCGCTTCACGCCCTGTTCGGCCAGCGCCGGGTGGACGCCGCGTGAAAACCGGTACGCTGCCTCCGAGCTCATCCCCTGTGAGACCAGGGTACGCCGGACGTTAATGAAGTTCCAGGCTGCCCCTTCCAGCAGCACGTTACGGGTTTGTCCCGTGACCTCAGACTCGGCGCCGCCCATCACTCCGGCGATCGAAAGCGGGCCGGCCGTATCGCACACCAGCACGGTGAAGTTTTCCAGCTGGCGCTCGACATCGTCCAGGGTAGTCAACCGCTCCCCGGGATAAGCGGTCCGGGTGATAATCGTCGGTGGCTGGCCCCCGGCGCGCTGCACCAGCACATCGTAATCGAAGGCATGTAACGGCTCGCCGATTTCCAGCATGGCATAGTTTGTCGCATCCACCACGTTATTGATCGGGCGCATCCCGGCCAGGCGCAGGCGGCGCTGCACCTCGTACGGGCTGGGCCGGATCTCCACGCCTTCGATCAGGCCGAGCACGAAGCGTGGGTTCAGCTTAGGGTTCTGTATTTCGATGTAAGCCTTACCCTGGATGGGCGGCCCCTGCCAATCGACCTCCAGGTCGGGATACTTGAGCGGCTTGCCGGTCAGTGCAGCGACTTCACGCGCCACACCCAGGAGGTTGGCGTCCCGGGCGATATTGGGCGTGATGGCGATCTCCAGTACCGCATCGCCCATATACTCCACCAGGGGCATGCCGGTGGGCGCCTCTTCATCCAGAATAATGATGCCCTCGTGCTCTTCCGATATACCCAACTCCTTCTCCGAGCACACCATCGAATCTGAGACCACTCCCCGGATTTTGGTTTTCTTCAGGGTCATCCGTTCCCAGCCGGGTTGGTGCCCGTCATACAGCACCGCCCCTTCCCGGGCATACGCCGCTTTCAATGGTTTTTCCAGCGCACCCTGGCCTTTATAGGAAAACAGGTTCGGCGCCCCGGTGAGCACGATACGCTCGCCCTGCCCGTCATCCAGGCGCAGCAGCACCAGCCGGTCAGCGTTCGGGTGCGGCATCACTTCCAGGATCGCACCAACCACAATTTTCTCCGGGTCCCAGGCCAACCCCGACACCCTGGCCGCGTGCGGCCCGGAGGTTTGCCCTTTGCCCGTATGGCTCTGATCGAAAGGCAGCCCCACATAGATGATTTCTTCGACTTCCAGCCCCGCCAGGGTCAGGCGGTGCGCCAGTTCTTCCACCGTCAGCTCGATCTCGACATATTCTCTTAGCCAGGATAGAGGTACTTTCATATTTTTGCTCCACACACTTCAGGCCCGTTCGCGGGCTTAAAACTGTTCCAGGAAACGGGCGTCATTCGCCCAGAAATAACGAATATCTTCGATGCCATAACGCAGCATGGCAATCCGCTCCGGTCCCATGCCAAAGGCAAATCCGGAATAACGTTCCGGGTCATAACCGCCGTTGCGCAGCACCACCGGGTGCACCATGCCACACCCCAAAATTTCCAGCCAGCCGGTATATTTGCACACCGGGCAGCCTGCGCCGTGGCACAAAAAACATTCGATGTCCATCTCGGCGCTGGGCTCGGTGAAGGGGAAATGCGAGGCGCGGAAGCGGCTGCGCACCTGTTGCCCGAATATACGCCGGGCGAAATCGGTCAGGGTGCCTTTTAAATCGCTGAAAGTGATCCTTTCGCCCACCGCCAGACCTTCCACCTGGGTGAATTGGGTCTCGGAGCGCGCGGAGATTTGCTCATAGCGGTAGCACATCCCCGGCAGGATGAGGCGAATGGGCGGCGGGTTGTCCGGCGATTGGGACGAGAACTCCCGCATGGCGTGGATCTGCCCCGGCGAAGTATGCGTGCGCAACAGCACCGTGTTGGTCTGCTCTCCATCCTCGGCGATATAGAAGGTGTCCTGCATCTCGCGCGCCGGGTGATGCGGGGGGAGGTTGAGTAACTGGAAATTGTATTCGTCCAGTTCCACTTCGCGCGAGCGATAGACCTGAAAACCCATTTCGGCGAAAATACGGTAAATTTCGCGCAGGACGCGCGTGGTGGGGTGCAGGCGTCCCAGCGGGCGCGGGCGCCCGGGCAGGCTGACATCCAGGCGTTCTTCCTGGAGTTTCCGCTCCAATGCCTGCTGTTTGAGCAGGGCTTCCTTTTGCGCCAGGGCTGTTTCCAGGGCGGTTTTGACCTCATTGGCGCGCCGCCCAACCAGCGGGCGTTCTTCTTTGGAATAACTGCCCATCCCGGCGAAGACCTGCATCACCGGCGAGCTGCGTCCCAGATGGCGCACCCGCCATTCTTGCAGGGCGGCCTCGTCGTGGATGTTTTCCAGGGCCTGCAGGCCATTTTCCAAAATACGCTCCAGTTCTTCCAGCATAACTACCTCACTTTTCCGGTTTGCCCGAACAGGACTGGCTTTTACCCGGATGAATTAAACAAAAATCCCGCCCCGGCCAGGGACGGGAGAAATTCCCGCGGTACCACCCTTATTGACCGCAAATAAACGGCCCGCTCTGCAGCCAGCAGCCGGAGGAAAAAACCGGCGATTGGCTCCCCTGGGATAACGCGGGGGTTGCGGCCCGGACTACTAGAGTAAAGCGTGCTCATTCACCCGGGCGGCTCGGGAGGGAACTTCGGCCGGATTTCACCGGGCAGGGGTCTCAGTCTGCGCCCCCGCCTCCCTGGCGGTTGCCACCGGTCTACTTTCCTCCGTCCTTGCCGTTGGACGTTGGATTATGCGTAATTATCTATGGAATGGAGGAGTTGTCAAGCGGTAGGGGGAGGAGGAA
>JAGUYX010000129.1 GCA_020061145.1 Anaerolineales bacterium
ATTCCGGGTATTTTTCCCTGCGTCTGAAGAATCTGTAAAGAAAATGGAAACACAGAGGATCTATAATAACGCGCAGCCGTACCCCAAAGTTTTGGCTGTGGCGCAGGGGGTTTAATTTGGGCCTTTATAGCGGAATTTGATTTTTTCAAATTGACATTAATGTAAACCGAATATCCCATGCACTCCGCGGGGGAAACATGGTAGCATATTTCTGTTAAAGTAAACCTAACAGGTTGAAATTCAACGGGAGGAGCCCGGTCATGGAAGGAATACCCGGGAAACAACCGCAGACCCCCGGAGGGCGTTCTCAGTGGCGAAATTATCTGTTCGTGCTCGCTATTGTTTTCCTTTTGGCGCTGGCTGTCGCCGTGTATTGGCTCTGGCAGGGCGGTTTTACCACGCGGCAGACTGCCCCCACCACAACGCTTCCATCCCCGGCAGTCTCGCCAACGCCTGAGCGAAGCGGACCCTTTGTGGATATAACTTCGCCACTGGATGGCGCCGTTCTGGATAGTGGGCAACAAATTACCGTGGAAGGATTTGGCGGGGCGCTGTTCGAGGGAAATGTGGTCATCGAGGTGCGGGATCTCTCTGGCAATGTGCTGGCGCAAACCGCAACGATTATCCAATCTCCCGAGGCGGGCACCGGCGGGCAGGGACCCTGGCAGGTGCAGATGGCAGTCCCGGTGGAACCCGGCAGCCAGGTGGCGATCGTGGCATATGCCACCTCGCCGCGGGACGGCAGCGTGGTGACCGAAGACCGCGTGACGGTGACTCTGGGAGATAATGGACAGAATTCTACCCAATTGATTGGTCAGGCATGGGAATTGCAAACCATCCGGGGAGCGCCCGTGCTCGCCGGCACACGCCCGACCCTGCAGTTTTCAGCCGACGGCGTGGGTGGGCATGGGGGTTGCAACGCTTACGGTGGCGATTATACGCTCGCTGGTAATGTACTCGAAATAAAGGACCTGTTTTCGACGATGATGTTTTGTACCGACCCCGCGGGTGTGACCGACCAGGAAGCCGCCTTTTTGCACGCCCTTTCCGAAGTGCGTGCTTTTCGCCTCGAAGCAGGCAGATTAATTCTTGAAGATGCCCAGGGTGCAGCCTTGTTGGAATTTACCGCCTCGCCCTGATGTTCGCTTAATCAATGACGACCGCGAAAATCCACCAGATTGGGCGTTATAAGATAATTCGTGAGCTCAGGCATGGGGGCATGGCGACTGTGTACCGCGCCTACGATCCTCACTTCGATCGTGAGGTGGCAATCAAGGCGCTGACCGCCCGCGTAATATTCTCCTACCGGCAAAATAGCCGGTAGCAAAAAAAACAGTTCAACATGACGCAGGCCTACCGTAGGATAGGCTACAGCCTGTCCCCTGGAGAAGATGAAAAGGCAAAATTATCGAAATTTTGTGAGAGAATCACGTAGAATAGGGGGAGAAGCAGATCTTTGAGGTGTGTGGTGACGGATTTTCAGGCAACCTTGAAGCTTCCGGAATTCTTCAATCCCTTATTGAACCCGCCTGCACGCTTAGCAATCCACCAGGGATGTCTGGTTTATCGTTTTCGCGGCAATCCATCGCTCAAGCATGTGGTGGAATCTCTGGGTATTCCCCATACCGAGGTCGATGGGGTGCGCGTGGGCAAGCAATGGGTGGATCTCTCGCATCATTTACAACCGGGCGACCATGTGGAAGTGGTACCCGCCGGATTTGGCCCCAATGGACTGCCCAAATTTCCCGGAGACACACCCCGATTTATCCTGGATAATCACCTGGGTAAGCTGGCTACCTATTTACGGATTCTGGGTTTTGATTGTATCTACGATCCGACTCTGGAAGATGCCGGTCTGGCCGCGCTCGGCAGGCAGGCAGGACGCATCCTGCTCACCCGCGACCGGCAATTGTTGATGCGTAAGGAAGTCATCTGGGGTTGCTGGGTGCGCTCCAAGGATCCGTTGGAACAAACCCGCTATGTCCTGGCGCGCTACCAGTTGTTCGGCTTCATCAAACCATTTCAACGCTGCCTGCGCTGTAATCACCCTTTGGAATCCGTCCCCAAAGAAGCGGTTCTCCACCGGTTGGAGCCCTTAACAAAAAAATATTACGACACGTTTTATTATTGTGCGGATTGCGATCAGGTCTACTGGCCTGGGTCGCATTACGCACGTATGTCCGGTATGGTAAAGGACGTGCTCGATTCAGCCGGCAAATAAACGCGAACCACCCCGCAACTCCGATTTACCCAAATTGTTGATTGCGGGGTGGTTATTTAACACCCGGTGATGGGGTGGAAAATTTAGTTTTCGCTCGCTCAGGCCTCGCGGAATTCACCCTCGACCACTTCGCCTTCGTCCTCCGGCCCCTGTTTTCTACCTGCGGAGCCGTTGCCTCCGGGCTGCGAGCCAGCCTGTGATTGCGTCTGAGCATAAATCTGCTGGCTGAGGGCATGGAAGGCGTTTTGCAACTCTTCGGTCTGTTGCTTGATCTGCTGGGTGTTTTCGCCTTTCATCGTCTCCCGCAAACGCTGAATCTTATTTTCGATATCGCTGCGCTCATTAGTCGGCACTTTGTCGCCCAGTTCACGCAGTGTTTTTTCGGTCTGGTAAGCCAGATTGTCGGCCTGGTTACGGGCATCGATCAATTCTTTGCGCTGCCGGTCTTCTGCTTCGTGCTCGCGGGCCTGGCGCACCATCCGGTCAATTTCCGCCTCGTTCAGATTAGTCGATGCAGTGATCGTCACTTTCTGTTCTTTGTTGGTGGCTTTGTCCCGGGCGGTAACATTGAGAATACCATTGGCATCGATGTCGAAGGTCACTTCGACCTGGGGAATGCCACGCGGCGCAGGGGGAATACCCTCCAGCCGAAAGCGCCCCAGGCTCATATTATCCACTGCCATGGTTCGTTCGCCTTGCAGTACGTGAATGTCCACAGCAGTTTGATTATCCTCGGCGGTGGAAAATACCTCGGTTTTCTTCACCGGAATGGTGGTGTTGCGTTCGATCAGGGTCGTCATCACGCCGCCCAGGGTTTCTACGCCCAGTGACAACGGGGTGACATCCAGCAGCAACACATCTTTCACCTCGCCGCCCAGCACACCTGCCTGGATCGCCGCGCCGACTGCCACGACCTCATCCGGGTTCACCCCTTTATGAGGCTCTTTGTTGGTCAGAGAACGCACCAAATCCTGGACCATGGGCATACGGGTGGCGCCGCCAACCAGCACTACCTGGTTGATTTCTTTCGTGGATAACCCCGCGTCTTTCAGCGCGGCTTCGAAGGGTTGGCGCAAGCGCTCCACCAGGTCTTCAGTCAGCTGCTCGAATTTTGAGCGGGTGAGCTTTTTCTGTAAATGCTTCGGCCCGGTTGCATCTGCTGTGATATAGGGCAGGTTTATTTCGGTCTCTGACATCGAGGAGAGCTCGATCTTGGCCTTTTCTGCCGCTTCTCGCAGGCGTTGCAGCGCAGTGCGATCCGCTTTCAGGTCGATGCCATATTCGTGTTTAAACTCTTCCGCCAGCCAGTTCACCAGGCGCTCATCCCAGTTATCACCGCCCAGGAGTGTATCGCCGTTGGTCGCTTTCACCTGGACGACGCCTTCGCCCACTTCCAGGATGCTGACATCGAACGTACCGCCACCCAGGTCAAAGACCAGGATGGTTTCATTTTCTTTTTTATCCAGTCCATAAGCCAGCGAGGCTGCGGTTGGCTCATTGATGATCCGCAGAACCTCCAGACCCGCAATTCTTCCGGCGTCTTTAGTTGCCTGGCGCTGACTATCGTTAAAATAAGCCGGCACGGTGATCACTGCCTGGGTGACCTTTTCGCCCAGGTAAGCCTCGGCGTCTGTTTTTAGCTTGCCCAGGATCATGGCGGATATTTCCTGGGGGCTGTATTCTTTGCCTGTCTGCGGAACGTATACCCGTGCATCGCCGGTTGGCCCTTCGATAACCTTAAAGGACACCATCTGGCGTTCGCGTTCGACCTCGTCATATTTTCGCCCCATGAAGCGTTTGATGGAGTAGATGGTATTCTCGGGGTTGATCACTGCCTGGCGTTTGGCTGTCTGGCCAACCAGGCGTTCTCCGTTCTTATTAAAAGCCACCACCGATGGGCAAAGCCGTGAACCTTCGGCGGTAGCGATAACTGTAGGCTCACCACCTTCCATCACCGCCACCACGCTATTTGTGGTACCCAGATCAATACCGATAATTTTTGCCATCGAGATTGCTCCTTTCTACGTAATAAAAATCGGACAATGCCTGATCGTTCGCATAGATGATAATATGCGATCGCAAGATTTCTGTTAACAAATTGTATAAACCCCATATATCCTGATAATGCGTAAAGTTGCCTGGAAGTCCCGGCTGTTTCATCCGTTTTTGCGAGATTCATTCAAAATTATCGTTGCCGCGCAATACCTCATGAACTTGCCACAAGGTTACGGGAGCGATTTCTTTAACATTGGGTTAATAATAAGTTGTCAGACATAATGAACCGATTTCAGACGCCATATATAGCCCCCGGGACACGAATCATGCCAAGGATGGGGTGACCAGAAATACGAAAAGTTGACCAAAAAACACGTAATTTCCTTAAGGACACCCAATCTTAAAGACTTGCAAATTTTTAACAAATCGTAGGGTTTTTGTATTGCTTCGCGCGGTATTCTTCTGTTAGAATGTTGGCGAGCCTTGAAGGTTCCCGGCATAATTTGCACCGACCAAAATCATCCTGAGGTCGGTTTTATGTCAGTAAGGGGGAAAATACATTTATTTCGGGGTGGTGACCAGCCGTTGCGGGACGGGTGATACCTGGCTCACCGGATAACCTGAAATTTAGGCGCGGGCGCAACGAAATACATGACCACAGGAGGATGCTATGAGATCCGAGCAAGCCTGGCAGGCCGCGTTGGGCCAGTTGCAGATGGATATGCAAAAAGCTGCCTTTGACACCTGGGTACGCGATGCGGAACTGGTTTCGTACGAAGATGGTGTCTTTATTATTGGCGTTAGAAACGCCTATGCACGCGACTGGTTGGCTGACCGGCTCTCGAGCACAGTGAACCGTATCCTGACCGGAATCATGGGACGTTCGGTTGAAGTGCGGTTCATTGTCTGGCAAAACATCCCTGAAGTCATGGAGGTTGTTAATGAGGAAAAGCCTCAGCAGGCGAACTCAGCGGGTTTCTCTTCCAATGGCAACGGGAACTACTCAGTAAACAGCACTTTAAACCGGCGTTATACCTTTGCTAACTTTGTGGTGGGAGCCAGTAATCGGCTGGCGCATGCAGCCTGCCTGGCAGTGGCGGAAAATCCGGCGGAAGCTTATAATCCTCTGTTTTTATACGGCGGGGTGGGGTTGGGGAAAACGCACCTGTTACACGCTATCGGTAACCACAGCGCAGAACAGGGTCTTTCGGTCTTATACGTTTCTTCTGAAGAATTTACCAACGATCTGATCAATGCAATCCGCACGCATACCACGCAGGCATTTCGGGAAAAATATCGCCGGATTGATGTGCTCCTGATCGATGATATCCAGTTTATTGCCGGCAAGGAATCCACGCAAGAAGAATTTTTCCACACCTTCAATACGCTCCACGGGCAAAATAAACAGGTGGTGATCTCATCGGATCGCCCGCCCAAAGCCATGGTCACCCTGGAAGAACGCCTGCGTTCGCGTTTTGAATGGGGTCTCACTGCGGATATCCAACCTCCAGATTTCGAAACCCGGGTGGCGATCCTGCGCTACAAACGCGAACGCGGAGGTTATACCCTGCCGGGTGAATTGTTAGAATTGATTGCCCGGCGGGTACAGTCGAATATCCGCGAACTGGAAGGCGCCCTGACCCGGGTAGCGGCTTACGCCAGCCTGAGCGGATTGCCGGTGACGCCCCAGCTGGTAGAAACAGCGCTTTCCGATTTGTTGCCCCGCCATAACGAAGTTGAGCCTGATGAGGTGATGCGCACAGTGGCGAATGCCTTTGGTGTGGAAGTGGAACGTATGCTGGGCAGGGACCGTTCCCGGCAGGTGGTCATCCCTCGGCAAATTGTGATGTATTTGCTGCGTGAAGAGATCAATATGTCCCTGCCCCAGATCGGCGAAATGCTTGGCGGGCGCGATCACACCACGGTCATGTATGGTTGTGATAAAGTTGCCGATATGTTGGAGCGGGATGACCGGCTCCGACGTCAGGTCGTGGAAATTCGTGAAAATCTCTATGGTCAGAGCAGGTTTGCAGTCTAGGGCATTAATTCAAGAAGAGCTGCTGAAGGCGGCTCTTTTTATTTAACTAAAGTAGCTCAGGGGGCAGTTTTATCTTCGTGCCCTTTATCCGCGCCCAGCTTCTCTCTTTTCCCGCGCAGCCAGGCGAGAGTTTTTCCGGTTCCCTGGCGGATCTGGTCGAATAAACGCGACCAGGGAATAGAAATGGGAGTATATTCTTTTTCGGGATATGGCCAGGGGTCCAGCTCGAACAATTTTCGCAGGGTGTAACGCATCACCAGGATGATCGATGCCAGCACCGGGGATGCCAGCACCAACCCTACCAGACCGATCATTTGAGCCAGGAGAAGGGCGGAAATCAAAACAGCCGCGGGATGAACCCCCAGAGTTTGCCCTAAAACCCGGGGGACGACTACATTGTCGAAAATCTGATCGATAATGATGACGATGGCGACCACCATAATGGCGAAGTAGATCTGCGGCAGGTTGAAATAATTCGAGGACTGAAAAACGGTGACTAAAAAGGTGACCAGGTTGACGGTTAATGGGCCCAGATAAGGAACAAAGCGGGCCAAACCGGTTAGCAGGGCGATCGCCAGCGAGTAGCGGACACCCAGAATCGTCAGCAACAGGGCATAGACCAGCATGACGATAAAAATAATCAACAGCTGGCCGCGCAAATAAGTGTTCCAGATGCGTCCCAGCTCGCGGGCGATACGCCGGACATCATAGTCATAACCGGGAATCGTGACCGATTGCAGGGCATCCGGCATGCGCCCGGCGTCAGCCAGCAGAAAATAGGCCACCAGCAGGATAAACGCAGTCCAACCCAGGAAACCGGCTGCGCCGCTGGCTATAGTGCCTACCAATCCCCCGGCCTGACCGAGGAACGACTGCAGGTTATTTAAAAATTGCTGGTTTATATCGCTCAAATTGAACTGGCTGAAATCAAAGCTAAATGGACCGAATGTGAAGCTTTGTTCGGACAGGCTTGCCAGTAAACCCGGCAACTGGTCGTTGACAAAGTTGCGGATCAGATCGAACAGGCTTTCGATCTGGCTGACGATAACCACGCCGGTGGCGGTCGAAAAACCCAGCAGGAGGATCACCACTAACAGGAAGATCAGAGTGGTGGTTGTCCGCCAACTCAGGCGAGTGGCAGAACTGATGCGATTCACCAGGGGGTGGAAAAAATATGCCAGGATGATGGCCAATAACAATGGCCCGATAATCCTGCGAAAAGCAACCAGCAATCCTCCCAATGCGACCGCAAAGCTCAGACCAAACACGAGTTTGATTGTGGCGCCCCAACGTGGTGAAGGAGGGTGTGTATATTCGCTCATGTGGAGAGGTTATCCAGGCATGCAGTGCGGCGTGAAGCGTTGATCTGCCAGTAAGGGATTATAAACAGGTTTAGCTTCCCTGTCCTAATTGTAGTCCTATGCGGAGTTGGGCACAATTGAATGCCCAAATCAGCCAATAAAAAAGGACAGCACCAGCATTAAGGCCAGGAATATACCGGCCAGGGTGCCAATACGTTTTAAATCTTTCAGGATATCTCCATAATCCGGGTTGAAATCGCTGCCGGAGTAAGCGCGAATTTCTACCTGGGCGGCGTTCTGTCTCAGCGTATCCTTCAGGTTGGTTTTAACGCGGTTTTTTCTACTTTTTGCCATGTTCATCCTTTGTATGCTTAAGGATCGATTTGTAACCGGGCGGTGACAACAATGCGTTTGTTATCCACCAGGTAAGGCCAGCATGAAATCAGGGTGATGGTTGGATCTCGGGTAGGGTTCATCACCTCCACCTGGTCAGGCTCAACGATTTTACTACCGGTGATGAGGTATGTATAGGCGCGCTGGCTGGTAAA
Source organism: Anaerolineales bacterium (assembly GCA_020061145.1). GTDB lineage: Bacteria > Chloroflexota > Anaerolineae > Anaerolineales > DRKV01 > JAGUYX01. The sequence continues at coordinate 8,104 of JAGUYX010000129.1, forward strand.
CAGAATCACCTCATCACCCGGTTTGAGCTGATCCAGATCTCGGAAAATTTCCCCGAAAATGTCATTATGTGCGGAAAACACCCCGTTACCGTTTTGGCCCGGGTTGGCGGTATTGATATGTTGCCCGACGCCCTTTTTTAGTTGTTCCCAGCCGTCACCCTGCACTACCGGGGCATCCACGCCAATCGCCGGAATCTGAATCTGTACGGCGTGTTCTGGGCCTGGAGTGGGGAGGGGGAGGTTCGCCAGAGATTGCACTAAGGGGCGCAGGTGTTCGGGGATTTCGGCCTCGTTGGGTCGCGCCCCGCCCTCTGCGTTGGGGGGGATATGCCCGGATGGCAGTACAACCGCGCTGATCAGCGGGGTGGGGGTCATGGTGGGCTGCTCGATAGCTGCCTGAACTTCCTGGTTGAGCTGGCGAAGCACATTCATCCCATTAAACAGGATGAACACCAGCCCAATCACTGCCGCCACTTCCACCAGTAAGAGGATCGCTTCCATCAAACGCCGGCGAGGAGAACGGGAACCCCGGTACTCATCTTCGCCTTCACCATTCAGGCGCCCGCTGCGCAGTGCACCCAGGGAGGTATCTTCTTCATAGGCGAGCGAAACCACTCTACCTGTTTTGCGGTAACGTTCCAGGCGCGCCTGGCGATCGCTGCGTCGTTTTTCTACCAACAAACGGCGCAGCTCCTCCACCGAAAGATCTTCCGTTTTTCGTCGCTTCGCCATGAGCGAATTATACCCTGCCGGCTATCAGTCTTCGAGCTCCCACAGACTC
>JAGUYX010000219.1 GCA_020061145.1 Anaerolineales bacterium
GAGCCTTCGCAGACATCCGAGGTAATCAACCCGGTGGGGGTGGTGTTCTTCAAGGCCCAGGTGTGCGAAGCCAGCGAGGGGACGCCGTTGGCAGTCAGCGTGCCGGTTTTGCCATTCGAGCAGCGAATCGTCATGGTGATGTCTGCCGCAGCTTCGCCAACGTTCTGGACGGTAATCATGCTGTACCAGCCAAAGTAGTTGAAGTTGACCGAGGGAATATATACTCGGGCTGCCCCCGAAGTAAACCCGGAATAACTGCCAGAAAACTGAGTCGAGCCGGTACCGGCGACGCTCGCCTGCGCCACAACCTGGGCGGACGACATGATCACCACCGAAAATCTTCCGGAAGGTAACTCGGTGTCCGGAATCAGGCTGACGACCACCTGTTTCATCTCACCAGCATCCAGCATAAACGGGTTGGTGAGCACAACGCCATTATAGGTGCCCAGGTTTCCCGGCACATGAACTGTTCCGTCTTCGCCAATAAACTGCACAGTAACTTCAGCCGAGCCGTCGGAAACATTCATCACACTGAACACAGAATAGTCCGAATCGCCCAGTTGGGCGCTGGCCGGGATCACAGCCAGCAGCAGGATCACGATCGCCAGCAAAAAGGATTTGGTAATTTTCATCTATTTACCTCCGATGAAGCATCATGAAAGATAGAATCAGGCAATTTTCTCTATGCTATGCCGATCTGCTTTCAGGGTCAATAACACTTATGGAGTATTACTGCTGGATCAGGGGGAGTATTGTCAGCAGGATTACCTGGTAAGAAGTATTACGGGTGGTTGGTTTGCCGGCCAGGAGCCCGCCAAAGAAATAGATATCGGTTCCCCAGAACTGCAAGCCGCTGGCGTACCAGCTTTCCTGCCCGGGCGGCGAGTCGAAGGTTTGCCATTCCCGCGTGGTGGCTAACATAACCAGGGAGGGCAAAGCGCTTTCACCTTCCGCGGCTTGCCCGCCAACCACGTAGATCAACCCCGCCACGCTTGCCGCGCCAAACCGGTAACGCCCACCGGGCAACGGGACATCGTTCATCCAGGGTTGCTCCTGTCCATTATCCTGGCTGGGTACGTAGGTTTCATGCACCGCCAGAATCTGGGACTCATTAATCCCACCCAGTACATGGATCCGGTCCTCGATCTGCACCGCGCTGGCGAATGCCCGGGGAGTGGGCATGGGCGTTTTTTCCATCCAGCGATCCGTTTCCGGATCGTACACATACACCGTGTCCAGGTATGCAGTGCCATCCCAACCGCCGAAAATATACAGCTTGCCTTCAAAGGCCGCTGCGGCATAACTGCTCAAGGGGCGCGGTAAGGGTCGTTTTTGCTCCCAGGTGTTATCCTGCGGCAGGTACACTTCCAGCACATCGCTGATCTCACCATTCGCCAGACGACCGCCGGCGACATAGATTTTCCCCCCAATCGCGGCGGCCTGGATATCCGCCACCGGGGTCGGTTTTGGCGTTCCTGTAGACCAGGTGTTCAGACGGATATCATAACTTTCTACCGTGTTCACCACCCCATTTTCCGTTTCCCCGGCGATGACATAGATACGGTTTTCCAACAGGGTAGAGCCGAAATAAGCCCGCGGCACCAGCATGGGTGTGTTTTCTTCCCAGCCAGATGGGTTTTCAACCACAACCGTGGGGAGGTTGGTGGGGATTGGCGAGGTGGCCTCTGGCGTGCCGGATAACGGGCGGGATAACAGGTAAATTGCGCTAATTACGATCAGGGAGGCAACGATTACCAGCCAGAGAGATCTGTTCCTCCCTGCCCCCGAGAGCCAACCCTTAGTCTCCAGTGAGGCGATCTCCCCGGCCTGAAGCTGTGGGGATAAACTCCCTTCTGGGGATAATTCGCCATTGTCCCCGGGAGCCGGCACCAGCCCATCCTGCATGGCTAAAACAGTGGCCTCGGTGCGCGACGAAACCTTCATCTTGGAAAAGATGTTGCGCAGGTGCACTTTTACTGTATTGGTGCTGATGTGGAGCCGGTTGGCGATATCTTTATTACTTGCCCCCTCCGCCACCATTTTCAGGATTTCCAGCTCGCGTTCGCTCAGCTCCTGGTTCTCATCTGACATACAAACCCCAGATAACGGCCTCCATGGAAATGAAGTTGACCTTGGCCGTATGGGCGATTATATCAAAATGCCGGGTTCCTCGCATTGCACCCGGGGTACTGGACGATTAACCTGCCTTCTTTTATGGTTTTTCTCCGATATTGGTGCTGCCAGCAAGCGTCGATCAGGTAAAATAATCTGAGCGAAAGAAAGCGATTTGGCCGTGTAGTAGAGGAGGATTTCCATGCTGCAACCGGATTGGTCCGCAGTTGCCCGCACGGTTTTACTATCCCGCCAGATGGACGACCTCGAAGAACAGGAACTGACCCCGCAAGGGAAGGTCAAATATCAATTTTCGGCTGCCGGTCATGAATTGGCCCAGGTATTGCTTGCCCAGGCGTTAACCCATCCCCACGATGCTGCGGCAGTTTATTATCGTTCCCGCCCATTTTTGCTGGCCAGTGGCATGACGGCGACCGAAGCCCTGTGCGCCGGTATGGCATTATCCAACAGCCCCAGCCAGGGACGCGATGTGGGAGTGGTTTTCAACCTGCCTCGCCGCACTGGCGCCACCGTGCTGCCTGCCTCGGGCGCTGTCGGCGCCCAATATACTCCCGCTGTCGGGTGGGCTCAGGCGATCGAGTATCGCCAGAAAGTCCTCCAGGAGCCAGATTGGGAAGGCGCACTGGTAGTGGCGATGGGGGGAGATGGCAGTGTTGCGGCGAACGGATTCTGGGCAGCCCTGAACATCGTCACCACCCTGAAACTGCCCTTTATTTTTTTCATTGAAGACAACCAGTTTGGGCTCTCCGTTCCGGCAAGCCTGCAAACTCCGAGTGGAAATATTGCCGAAAATCTCCGCTCCTATAAAAATTTGATGGTGCGGGAGGTCGATGGCAGCCAACCGGCGGAAACCTGGTTTGGTATCCAGGAGGTGGTCCAGGCTGTCCGGCTGGGAAACGGGCCGGCGCTGGTGCGTGTTTGCGTGCCGCGCCTGCGCGGGCACACGTTTGTCGATAATCAGGCTTACAAATCCCAGGAGCAACGCGAACGGGAACTCGCCCGCGATCCATTACCGGCGCTGCAAAAATTCCTGGAAAACGAGAAAATTCTGGATCCCGCAGGCTGGTCTGAATTGGAAAAGGAAACCCAGGAAAAATTACGCCTCTCCCTCCAGGAAGCTGAAACAACTCCTGAGCCGGATCCTGAAACGGCCGCCCGGTTTTTATACTTCGACGGAACACCGCCTGCCCAGGGAGGTTTGCGCCCGGAAGGCGCCCACCTGGAGACCGTTTTCTCTTCGCCCCAACCTGCCGGTCAGCGCCTGAATTTAATCGATGCCATGCGCCGCACCCTGGAACATGAAATGCGCCTCAATCCGCGCCTGCTTGTATTCGGCGAAGACGTCGGCGTGAAAGGTGGAGTGCATGGCGCCACTCAGGATATGCAGGTCCATTTTGGCGCCGAGCGGGTATTCGATACGTCGTTATCCGAGGAGGGGATCATCGGGCGTGCGGTGGGGATGGCGCTGGCGGGTTTATTGCCGGTGCCCGAAATTCAGTTCCGCAAATATGCCGACCCGGCTCACGAGCAAATCAGCGACCTGGGCACGCTGCGTTGGCGAACGGCCAACCGGTTTGCCGCGCCGGTTGTGGTGCGTATCCCGGTCGGTTATGCCAAAAAAACCGGTGACCCCTGGCACAGCGTCAGCGGAGAGGCGGTTTACGCCCACCTGCCCGGCTGGCGGATTGCCTATCCCAGCAATGCCGAGGATGCAGTCGGATTATTGCGCACTGCCCTGCGCGGCGACGACCCGACATTTTTCTTCGAGCACCGCGCCTTACTGGATTCTGCGGAAGCACGCCGGCCCTATCCGGGTGACGAATATTGCCTGCCTTTTGGGAAAGCCGCCCGCCTGACCCGGGGCGATGAGCTGACCCTGATCAGTTGGGGGGCGATGGTGCCGCGTTGCCTGGAAGCTGCGTCCCAATTCCCCGGGCGGGTATTGGTGCTCGATCTGCGCACCATCATTCCCTGGGATGAAGAAACGGTATTGGAAAGCGTGAGCAGCACCGGTAAGCTCCTCGTCGTCCACGAAGATACCTGGACCAATGGTTTTGGGGCGGAGATTCTCGCCACGGTCAGTCACAAAGCATTTCAATTCCTGGATGCCCCTCCCCAGCGTATGGCTGCGCCGGATATTCCGATTCCCTTCAATGTGAACCTGATGAATGCCATTCTCCCGGATGTCAGCCAGATAAAAGCCAGAATTCAGGAATTACTGGCCTGGTAAACCCGTACTCGCCAGAAAACCGGAAGGACTACAAACATGCCAGAAGACCCCCACATCCTCATTGAGCCAAACGGAGCGGTATGCCTGGTGACCCTCAACCGCCCCAAAGTCCTGAACGCGCTTACCCCGGCCATGCTGCAGGCTTTATGCGAAGCACTCGAAGCCCAGCAAGAGAACCCGCAGATCCGGGTGATTGTGCTCACCGGGGATGATCGGGCATTTGCCGCCGGCTCGGATATCCCCACGCTTGCCCAGGCTTCACCGATCGATATTTTCCGACTGGACACTCGCCGGTATTGGGAACGCCTGCGAGCCATTCGTCTGCCGCTGATCGCTGCCGTACGTGGTTTTGCTTATGGAGGCGGGTGCGAACTGGCGTTGTTATGCGACCTGATTGTGGCCACAGAAAATGCCCTTTTCGCCCAACCAGAAATCAAACTGGGCATCATACCCGGAGCAGGCGGCACCCAACGCCTGGCGAAAGCTATCGGTCCCTATCGCGCCATGGAAATGATTCTCACTGGCGAGCCGATTAATGGCAGGCAGGCTTATGAAGCCGGGCTGGTCAATCGGTTAGCGCCCGCCGAACAATGCCTGTCCACTGCCTTGGAGCTTGCTCAACTGATTGCCTCCCGCCCACCCATAGCCGTGCGGTTGGCGCGTGAAGCTGTCCGCTATGGAGTGGAAACCACCCTTCTCCAGGGGTTGGACCTGGAACGGAGGAATTTTCTGATGTTGTTTGACACTCAGGATCAGGCAGAGGGGATGCAGGCTTTTTTGGAAAAACGGCCACCTCACTTCGAAGGTAAATAGCCCATGGTATTTCCCATCACCACACCTTTATCGATCCAACTGGGGATTGCCGGTGCGGGAACAATGGGGCGCGGTATTGCCCTGGCCGCGTTGCTGGAAGGGTTTCCGGTTTTGCTTTACGACGTGCAGGCAGAAATTTTAAAGCAGGCCAGTGAAAACATTTTATTTTACCTGCAACGTAAGAATAAAGACCAGTTTCACAACCGGCTGCAATTGACCTCCCGCCTGGACGATCTGCACACCTGCCAGATCGTGATCGAAGCAGCCCCAGAAAATCTGGAGCTCAAGCAGGATCTCTTCATTCGTCTGGATCAGATTTGCCCTCCCCCGGCTATCCTGGCGACCAACACCAGCTCTCTCTCCATAACAGCAATTGCCTCGGTCACTGAAAACCCCCAGCGAGTATTAGGCATGCATTTTTTCAACCCGCCTGCAGTTTTACCGCTGGTGGAGGTGGTAAACCACCCTTCCACCGAGGCTGCCGTCATGCAAACCGTGGTGGAACTGGCGCGGAAAATCGGTAAAACCCCGGTTGTCGTTCAGGATCAACCAGGTTTTATCGTCAACCGGGTGGCGCGTCCTTTTTATGGAGAAGCTTATCGCCTGCTGGGTGAAGGCGCGGCAACCATAGAACAGATCGATACCCTCGCCCGCCTGGGGGGAGGATTTCGTATGGGCCCCTTCGAGTTGATGGATCTGATTGGCATCGATATCAATTACACTGCCATGCTCTCCATGTATGAACAGACCTGGGGGGAGCCGCGTTACCGACCTCACCGGTTGCAGCGCCAGAAAATCGAGCAAAACCAGCTGGGTCGCAAGACCGGGCAGGGTTTTTACCGCTATTCAGGTTCGGAAAAAGGATTTATCCCTCCCGCGGTGCCTCGCCGGAGACAAGGCGAAGGAGAAATCCTTATTGCGCCGGGTAGCTGGTCGCCCGGTCTATCTGCATTGCTCCAGGAAAACGGGTATCGTGTGCTCGACCAGCCAGGCAAAACAGCCACTCAACCCGGGTTTGCCATTTTCCCTGCGGGGAAAAGTGAAAATATGCTGGATCTGGTCATCGAGTGGGACAGGCTGTTACCTCCGGAGATTCCCATTTTGGTGCAGTCCTGTGATACCAATCTTTCTACGGTTGAGAATCGCCTGGACCACCCCCAACGATTGGCAGGATTCGATGGCCTGTTCTTCAAGCAGGCGCAGGCTGTCTCACTGGTACGCAGCAGCCTGATGGATAAACAGGTGGAAGCGCAGGTGACGCAGTTCATCAGCCGCCTGGGTAAGCTGCCCGTCTGGATTGGCGATACACCAGGACTGGTTCTGCCACGCCTGGTAAGCATGCTGACCAATGAAGCCGCTTTCGCAGTGCTGGAAGGGGCCGCGGATCCGGAAACCATCGACCTGGCAATGCGCCTGGGCGTGAATTACCCTCAGGGACCGTTAAGTTGGGCGGTCAGCCTCGGATTGGAACGTGTGCTCGCAATACTCGACCATTTATTCGCTGAATATCATGAGGAGCGTTACCGGGCGGCGCCGAATTTACGCAACTGGGTGCGGAGCCGCAAGCCGCCCGATTTTATCACCCCCTCTGGATGATGCTCAGTGACCGACAGGCAGGAAGATATGGCCCTTTTCTTCGCACCTGCCCCAATGAAAAGGTTTTTGGGGCTTCGCCCTTAACCTGAATGATGGGTGGCGGTATCAAGGAAACACTGGATAAAACCATTTATCGCCTATGATGATCGAATTAATCCTTTTATCATCTTAATCCATTACAATGATTAAAGATGGCTGGCGAAAAATCACTTTCAAAAAACCCGTATTATTGGCTGGCAAATCACTCAGCCGAAATATCGATTAAGTGCTGGTTATTCGCAAAAAAGAGCGATTTGCCAGGAAACCGTTTCCAAGGAGCTGGTCAGTGAGCGATCCGCGACCTTATGCGGGCAAAGACCCGTCGAGTTTTGGCTTCGAGTTCATCCACTACCATAAAGATGAGCAAAGGGCGACCATTACCTTCAATCGACCGGAGGTTTACAATGCGGTAAACCTGGGGGTGCTCACTGAAATGAGTATCGCCCTCAAAGATGCAAGCTGGGATGATCACATTGCTGTACTGGTGTTAACCGGCGCTGGCGAACGTGCTTTTTGCACCGGCGCAGACCTGAATGAACAACAGGCTTTCCTCGAACGCCCCCGGGATTACTGGAAATGGATGGGTGAGTTTATCGAGGTGCACGAACGGTTACGCAACCTGGGAAAACCCACCCTGGCGCGGCTGAATGGCATTGTGGTGGGGGGTGGCAACGAATTCAACCTGAGTTGCGACCTGGCTGTCGCCGCAGACGATATCTACATCCGCCAGGTGGGCACCAGCCATGGCTCGGTTGCCCTGGCTGGCGCCACCCAGTTCCTGCCGCTGATCGTTGGTGATCGTCGCGCCCGTGAAATCCTGTTATTGAATGAAGAAATCCCGGCGCAGAAGGCATTGGAATGGGGCCTGGTCAACTGGGTGGTGCCCCGATCTGAGCTGGATGATAAAGTCGATGAGATTGTCGATAAGCTGGTCGCCAAGTTCCCCGAAAAAACCCGCTATACCAAACAGCAGCTCAATTTCTGGCGCGATCTGAGCTGGCACCTGACCATCGGTCACGGCAGAGATTGGCTTGCGATCCACAATACCAGCCCGGAGACCCACGAAGGTGTGCATGCCTTCCTTGAAAAACGCGCCCCAGATTACGCAGAAATCCGCCGGCGGTGGGCTGAAGATGAATCCCCGGAATGGTTGGATGGTTATCCACCGGTAAAAACCGGGCATAGCGGTCAACAAACCCAGAATAATGAATCCGGAGGTAAATAAATGGTGAAACCCGTCCCTGCGGAGGTGCAACTCCAACCCGGAACCCTTGATTTTCTAGAGCGTCACAGTCAAAAATTGCTGATCGGTGGAAAGTGGGTGGAGGCTGCCAGTGGAGAAACCTTCCCCACCTTCAACCCCGCCAATGGAGAAGTCCTGGCCCAGGTCGCCCTGGCCGGAGCCGAAGATGTCGACAGGGCGGTGATTGCTGCCCGCCAGGCAATGGAAGGCGCCTGGGCTGCGATGAGCGGCGAAGAACGCGGTCGCTTGATCTGGAAATTAGGCGACCTGGTCGAAGCGCATGCCGACGAGCTCGCCGAGCTGGATACTCTCGATAATGGCAAACCCTACCGGGTGGCGCGCAAAGGAGACCTGCCACAGGCAGTGCGTTATTTTCGTTATTATGCGGGTTGGGCAGGCAAAATTGAGGGCAGCACCATCCCGGTTTCGCAGGCAAACCAGCTCGTCTATACGCTGCGGGAACCCGTAGGGGTGGTGGGATTGATCATCCCCTGGAATTTCCCCTTACTGATGTGCTCCTGGAAGCTCGCTCCCGCTCTGGCCGCCGGGAATACCTGCATTCTCAAACCGGCGGAAGAAACCCCACTGAGTGCCTTACGGTTGGGAGAATTGATCCAGGAAGCGGGTTTTCCCGATGGCGTGGTGAATATTCTCACCGGGCCGGGTGTGCCTACCGGCGCAGAACTGGTGAAACACCGTGGCGTGGATAAAATCGCCTTCACCGGTTCCACCGAAGTGGGTCGAGAAATTATGCGGAATGCCGCCCTCAGCAATCTCAAACGGGTCAGCCTGGAACTGGGTGGGAAATCCCCCAACGTGATTTTTGCCGATGCTGACCTGACACAGGCGGTAAAAGGCTCATTATGGGCATCCTTTTCTACTGCCGGACAGGAATGTGTGGCCGGCTCACGCCTGTTTGTCGAGCGGCCGGTCTTTGATGAGGTGATCCGTGGTCTGCGTGAACAGGCA
>JAGUYX010000094.1 GCA_020061145.1 Anaerolineales bacterium
GGCATCCTGGGCGCGACGGCGGGCTTCTTCAATGGAAACAACGCCTATATTGCTTCCATCCGCTTCGATCAGTCGGACTTCTCTGACTCGGATCGCTTCATTTATTCGATAATCGTTAACGCTTATACGATACTCCTTTTTCCTGTAAATCTCTGGCTGCTGACGAGTCCAGGCGATTGATTAAAAGCGGCTATTACATTTCGCACGTCAAACAGCCAATCACTCTTCAAACCGCGTAAGGTGTACCTGGTTCTCAGGAAAAACATCCCGCGGTAAGCCCGTGGCGCGCAGCATCATACCATACAGATAGCCTTATCGTCAACTACAAGATAACGGGCCGGGTATGCACCCCGGTCCGTATCCGGCTGCAAACACCATTGATTGTACTATAAAAATCTGCGCTGCGCTGATTGCCATCCTAGAGTTCTGCAGATCGAGTGCGAATCCGCTCGGTTACCAGTTCAACGAATCCTGAAACAGGCAAATCGTTGATCCGGCTGCCATCGCGTTTGCGTACCGAAACTGTCTCTTCGGTCATTTCTCGATCGCCCACCACCAACATGTATGGGATTTTCATCAACTGTGCCTGGCGGATTTTGGCGTTCATCCTTTCGGCGCTCAGATCTGCGTCGGCGCGCACTCCACTGGCTTTAATGCGTTTCACCAACGACTCGGCGTATTCATTATGTGCATCCGTGATGGGTATCACCCGAACCTGCTCCGGCGAGAGCCAGATAGGGAAGTTACCGGCATAATGTTCGATCAAAAAGCCGATCAACCTCTCATGGGTACTGAGTGGCGCCCGGTGGATGCACAACGGCGTTTCGTCCTGCCCTTCGGAATTGGTGTAAGTCAGGTTAAACCGCCCGGGTTGGGCAAAATCGACCTGGTTGGTCGCCAGGGTGAACTCGCGTCCAATTGCGCTCCAGATCTGGACATCGATTTTCGGTCCATAAAATGCGGCTTCATCGGGCGCTTCCATGTAGGGTACATTTCCATGATTCATCGCCCGCCGCACCATATCTTCCGTCTTGAGCCACAGGCGTTCATTATCGACATATTTTTTACCCAGACCAGATTTATGATGAGTAGACAGGCGCATAATGTATTTTTCGATGCCAAACAGCTCGAAGTATTCCAGATACATACTGATTACATCCAGGAATTCCTCCTCGAACTGGTCTTCGGTGGTGTAGATATGGGCATCGTTCATTTGCATCGAGCGTACCCGCAAGAGGCCAAACAGTTCGCCGCTTTTTTCGTAGCGATAACAGGTGCCGTATTCAGCCAGCCTCAGCGGAAGATCCCGGTAACTGCGAGGTTTGCTGGCGTATATTTTGTGGTGCATCGGGCAGTTCATCGGTTTGACGTAATAACGCACACCTTCCAGTTCCATGGGAGGGAACATACTTTCGGCATAATAGGGCAGGTGACCGCTCTTGATAAACAGCTCATCCTTTGCCAGGTGTGGCGTACGCACCCGTACATATCCATGGCGGTCTTCCATTTCCTTGGCCAGCTTTTCGATCTCTTCGATCATCACACCGCCGCGCGGTAACCACAACGGTAATCCCGGTCCCACTTCCTCATCGAAGGTGAAGATCTCCAGCTCTTTGCCCAGTTTGCGGTGATCGCGTTTGCGCGCCTCCTCGAGCATGTTCAGGTAGGCTTTTAGCTCATCCTTGTTGTGCCAGGCGGTGCCATAAATCCGCTGGAGCATCTTGTTTTTTTCATCGCCGCGCCAGTAGGCCCCTGCCACGTTCATCAGTTTTATCGCCGAAGGGTTGATCTGCCCGGTATTCTCGACGTGGGGTCCGCGGCATAAGTCCGTGAACGTGTCATGCGTATAGATCGATATATCGGGTTTTTCTTCGCGCGGGTTACCGTATTCATCATATCCGCCACTTTCCAGACCTTCGATTAACTCCAGTTTATAGGGCTGGTCTTTGAATAACTGGCGCGCTTCATCGGCAGAAAGCACCTGCCGGCGAAATTCATGTCTACCGGCGATGATCTGGCGCATCCGTTTTTCGATCACCTCCAGGTCTTCCGGGGTGAGGGTGCGGGGAAGATCGAAATCGTAATAAAAGCCATTTTCGATTGGAGGTCCAATCGCGATTTTGGCTTCAGCGGGGAACATTTCCATCACCGCCTGCGCCATGACATGAGCCGCGGAATGCCGGATGCGATACAGGTCCGTATCCTCATAACGTTCCGGAGCTTGAAGTGATGATTTCTCGTTTTTTGCAGACATCGGTTACCTCCTTCAAGATCACCTGTCGTCCTGAATTGTTAAACAAAAACTCTCACCCCACTGGGGCGAGAGTTATCTCACGCGGTTCCACCCAGATTCAAGTCGCCAAACCTGGCGTCTTTTCTCTTCTCGCCGATAACGGGGCGTACCGTTCGCCTTACTTCACATCCACCCTGAGGTGGATGGGTTCCGGTTTCCGCTTGCGGGTGGTTTTCGCCGGTATTTGCCCAAGAAGACTTGCAGTCTGAGGTCTTCTCTCCCTGGGGGTTGCACCGGTTACTCGTCCCGGTTTTCGCGTTGTTCATTAATAATAATTGTGGTGGGCGGTATAGGACTCGAACCTACGACCTTTGCGATGTCAACGCAACGCTCTAACCAGCTGAGCTAACCGCCCAAGTGCCAGTGATTATACTACAGCAGTTATTTAAAGCAAGATTATCGAAATCTGGCCGGGGTGGGAGACGGGCTAATTCAGGCGGGTGAGGAAATTCAATAGCTCACTGGCCACACGTTCGGGTTGTTCCAGAATAACCATATGACCCGCCTCCGGTACCAGCACCAGGCGAGCATTCCCGAGCTGGTTGAACAGGTGTTGCGCATAGCGTGGTGGGGTCATCTGATCTTCTGTACCGGTCAGGACGAGGCTGGGTATTTCGATCTTTCCAATTTCCTCCATCACATCAAAACTATTACAGGCCAGGAAATCGCTATGTAACACCGTCGGCCGGATTTCCATCATCCGTTTGCGAGCCAGTTCTTTCAATTGATCTTCGGCGGCAGCCGAATAAGAGCCGCGGATTATTTCATCAACCGCTCGGGGAAAGGTCAATTCGGAAGCCGCGTTTTCCAGTATTTGAGGCAAAACCCGTAATCTGGCGCCGGTCGAGATCAACCCCAGCCCTGCCAGCCGCTCAGCATGGTGCAGCGCCAGGTACAATGTTATTGCCCCGCCCATTGAATGTCCGGCAATCACTGCCCGGGATATCTGTAAGGCTTGCATCCATTCTAATACCCCCTCGGCGTATCCCTTGATGGTCTGTTGGCCGAGACCACCCGATTTGCCATGACCGGGCAAGTCGAGCGCATATACTGGTTGCCCGGGCAGGCGACGTACTGCGGACGGCCAGTGCAAATGGGTGCCGCCTGCACCGTGGATTAATACCAGAGGCAGGCGACCGCTGTCACTTTTTTGTTCGGCGTAGTACAGGTTGGCGGCAATCGGCATGGTGTGTCTGGCTCTTGTCTTCTGGGATTTAGAGTAAGCGTCGGTTGCGTAAGCGATCGTGAGCTTCTTCGGAAAGCGGGATGGCAACATGGATGCGGGTGCCCTTACCTTCCGCCGAATCGATGTGCAAAACGCCATTCACCAATTCAGCGCGTTCTCGCATATTGATCATTCCCAGGCTGCCGCGATTTTCATAAGACGCGTCCACTGCGCCAACATTAAAACCCACGCCATCATCTTCGATCGCCAGCAAAGCCAGGTCGGGCTTGAGCAATTTCAGCCGCACCCAGATATGGGCCGCTTCGGCATGTTTGCGCGCATTGTTCACGCCTTCCTCGGCAATATAAAAAATCACCGATTGTTTCCCTAGCTCGATTTTTTCGGCCACAGCCTGGTCGGCGTCGATGATTACCCGTTGATTGTAGGTTTCCTGCATTTTCTCTGCCATGGCTTCCAATGCTGCTACCAGCCCCCTGGATTCCAGCACCAGCGGGCGCAGGGTAAACAACATGTGGCGAATTTCCTTCGTTGTGCGCCGTGCCAGATCTTCGATTTTCACCAGTTCTTCGGTGGCAGCATTCAGGTCACGCCCCAACAGGCGCCGGGCAAAATTCACCCGCATGGCAATCGCTGCCACGGATTGGGTAGGGCCATCGTGTAAATCGCGTGCCAGCTTTTTGCGCGCTTCCTCCTGGATCTCTGCCATCCTTTCTTTTTCTTGCTCCAGATCCTGGTACAAAGAGGCATTTTGTAAAGCAATTTTTGCTTGCTGGGCGATCACTTCCAGCAAATCGCTGCGTGAGAGGGTGAAGTATCCCGGCTCCGGATGGGCAAAAAGTAAAACGCCATAGGTGTCGAGACCTGATCTTAAAGGTATGCAGAAAGCCGATTTACAGGCGCGAAATGCGACCAGACTGTTCAACTCGGGATCTTCAATCAGGTTTTTACCATACCGGGGTTCCCCTCGTTCGATGGTTTCTCCCAATAACCCGGAATTTCCTTTTAAGACCGCGCGTTGGTCGGCCGGGGTCAACCTGCGGGCTGATCCGATATTCAGCACCATCTTGCCTGGATTCTTTTCATCTTCTGTGAAAAGTAAGAAAGCGCTGACCAGGCGATCGGTAGGGTCGTCAGAGCTGGTCAGGGCGGTGCTGCTCATATCCAGTGCCGTTTCCAGCACCTTTTGATAATTTAGCGTGGCGCTCATCGTGGAGATCAGTTGAAACAATTCCAGGGTGCGTGTCCGTTCCTGGTCTACCTGCCGTTTTTTTGAAACGAACCGGGATGAGCGGGTTCCACCGCTCTGGCGGTGGGTGACTCGATAAGTTAGATATCCGAGCAAAAATCCGGAAACCAGGATCAGCACAATGACCAGCGCCTGAAGGATAATGTTTTCCATAAGATTTATTGAGAGTCTGACCTGCAATCCTGCAAAACCTTCATCGGGTCTTTCTGATCAATGGGGTAGGGGGGAAAATTCTCTTACTGCAAGTGTGCCAATCATAACTCAAATTGGATAATTCGCAAAGCATTATGCGAGAAATAGAAAGATGAAATTTTATTTGCTCAAAGGTCCTTAAAAAGATTTTCCAGAATCGGAATCGCTGCCCTGACTGCCCGTCCACGATGGCTGATCTGGTTTTTTATCTCCGGGGATAATTCTGCCATAGTTTGATTAAATTCCGGGAGGAAGAATATCGGGTCATATCCAAAACCTCCAGTGCCGCGTTCTGCCGGGATAATTTCGCCAGAACAAATCCCGGTTGTGGTGAACAGTTTTTCCTGGGGTGTGGCGATAACCACCTGACAGAAAAAACGCGCTATCCAGGGGCGGGGATGTGCGGCCAGTTGCTCTAGCAAATAAGCCCGGCGATCCGCATCGGTTGCCCCGGTTTGGGGTGCAAAACGGGCGCTATGGATACCGGGCGCGCCGCCCAGCGCTTCGACTTCCAGGCCCGAATCGTCTGCCAGGGAAACCAGATTGCTGCGGCGCGCATATTCCAGAGCCTTTAAAGTCGCATTTTCCTGGTAACTGGTGCCCGTTTCCTGAACTTCCAGGTTGATACCAACCTGGTCTGGGGTGAGAATCTCTACAGGTAAGGCTGCCAGTAGCCGGCGCAATTCGCGCACCTTTCCAGGATTCCCCGTGGCGATAATCAATGATTTTTGCATACTTTTACTCCAATATTTTTTCCAAACCCGAATTGATACTGCGAATTACGATAATATCAGGCTAATCTGTCAAAGAAGATAGGGATTCTTGACATTGATTGCAAAATATGTTATTCTCTTCGAGATTTATTCAAAATATTTATTGTCGGTCCCGCTTATTCTATCCGTGCCGTCCTGCTGGAACAGGTCCTGTAACAGGTGTTAGCGGACAAAACCGGCGAGTATAGCACTTATCCGAAAATTATGGCTTTCAGCCGATAACTGATCATGCCCGCTCCTAAGCATCCTTTCCGACTGAATGTCGGTTTTATTGTAGCCGAACAAAACGGCTACAGTCGGGAATTTCCGGTCGAATTTCCTGAAGTCCGCTTACAGGAACTGGAACTCACCGACGTAAACGGTACGATTACCTTCACCCGCACCGCTCAGGGTCTCCTGGCTCAAATACGCCTGACAGCCAGCACGATTACGGAATGTAAACGCTGCCTGGAACCTTCCCGGCTTACACTTACTCCCGATTTCGCCGAACTTTATGCATTCAACCAGAATTCGGTTACAGATTCTGGCTTGTTGGTACCTGAATCCGGGCAGATAGACCTTGGTCCTCTGGTGCGGGAGTATATGCTGCTCGAAATTCCCATTGCACCCCTGTGCCGACCGGATTGTCTCGGCCTTTGCCCGATTTGCGGGGAAAACCAGAACGAACACACCTGTACACACGAGGAAGAAAGTTTCGATCCACGCCTGGCAGTTCTGCGAGGTTTGCTGGATATTTAGATATCAGTTCCTATTAGACCATACACACCTGCCGGATACCTGGATTCCTGCGATTGGAAACTGATGCGCGAATTGTTTCAAGTGATTTCGACAAAGAAGTTTGCCTGGGGGATATTTCTCTGCCTCTCATAACCAGGGACCCCAATTCATAAATTCACACCACCCAGGAGAGCCGTGAATGGTAGAAGCAGATCGGATCAGCAGACGTGAATTGGTACAACTTTATTCCCGGGGGAATGAGCAAGGTCATCTGACCATCCAGGATATCTTTGAGCTTTGCCCGAATGTAAATGAAGACAATCTCCACCAGGTCGTCTTGCCTCTGCAAGGCAGGGGGATCGATATATTGGATGAAGATGGGGAACCGTTTTCTCTCCAGGACGAAACTGAAGAAACCCAGGAATCTGAGATTTCCCTGGAACATATCGCCGCTTACGACACGGTTGGCCTTTATCTCAAAGAGATGGCACGTGTCCCCTTGCTCACCGTCGATCAGGAGCTGGATCTGGCCCGGCGGATTGAAAAAGGGACCCTGGCGCGGCGCAAACTTCAACGCAGCAATGGAAATTTAACCCTGGAGGAACGCCGGGAACTGGAAGCCTTTGACCAGGACGGAGTTTCCGCACGCGACCATTTAATCCGCGCCAACACTCGCCTGGTAGTCAGCGTCGCCAAACGCCATGTCGGGCGTGGTTTACCACTTCTGGATCTGGTCCAGGAAGGTAATCTGGGGTTGATGAAGGCCGTAGAAAAATATGATTACCATCGCGGTTTTCGTTTTTCAACCTACGCCACATGGTGGATTCGCCAGACTATTACACGCGCCCTGGCGAACCAGGGACGCACGATCCGGGTTCCTGTCCATATGCTGGACAGGATCCACCAAATGTACCGTATCTCGCGCGAGCTGGAACAGGACCTGGGGCGGCCGCCTACCAACACCGAGCTGGCGTCCGAATTGGGTGTGAATGCCGGGCGGGTGCAGTGGATGCGCCGGTTATCCTGGTCGCCGCTTTCCCTGGAGACGCCGGTAGGTGATGAGGAAGATTCCGAGTTAGGAATGTTCATCGAAGACACCTTTTCTCCGGCTCCAAACCAGACCACCCAGGAAAATTTACTCCGCGAAAAAATCGAAGAAGTGCTGGGTACCCTCTCGCCGCGTGAAGCGCGAATCTTACGCTTGCGTTTTGGACTGGATAACGGTCATTCACTGACCCTGGAAGAAGTCGGCCGGCGTTTTGGACTTTCCCGTGAGCGCATCCGCCAGATCGAGAGCCGGGCGCTTAAGCGACTGCGCCATCCCTGTCGTAGCCGCCAGTTACGCGAATATATTTAGCAGGCAGTCATAAACTGTAAACAGGTTTACTCCGCTGGGAGTGAGTGGTGGTTATCCGGCGGCAGGTCTTTTTCTCCGAATTTACTGCTGGTGAAGATCGTTATCTTGACAAATGTAACCCTGACCCTTAAACTCTAAGCATCCTGACCGGAGTAATTATGATGAATGTCCTTCAGCCGGTTCGTAGTTCAGTAACACTGTCCATGTCTGTGCCATTGATGTGCCTGCGCGCCAATCGTTGGACAGACTCGCTGAGTGGTTGAAGGTTATTAACCCTTATAGGTCATCAGTCAGGCTGTCCAGCGATGGGCAGCCTTTTTTGTGGATTTTCCGGTTGGATTGATAACCCTGGAGGATGAAGATGACTGAGAATATTCTGGTGGCCGTCGCCTGGCCCTATGCGAATGCGAAAATTCACGCCGGTAATATAACCGGTTCCTATCTCCCTGCCGACATTTTTGCGCGCTACCAGCGCCTGGCAGGTAACCGTGTATTAATGGTCTCGGGTTCCGATGCGCATGGCACTCCGGTAAGCGTGCGCGCCGACGATGAAGGTACCACTGCCCAGGAGGTCTACCACCGGTTTCATCAATCCTTTTTGGAGTTGTTCCAAAAAGCCGGGCTGTCCTACGACCTGTTTACCAGCACGCACACCCGCAACCATTTTAAGGTCTCCCAGGCTATCTTCCTGGCTTTGAAGCAAAACGGTTACCTGTATATCGACCGGCAGCAGCAATGGTACTCGCCAACCCAAAAGCGATTCCTTCCCGATCGTTATGTGGAAGGTACCTGTTATATATGTGGCTATGAAAGCGCCCGTGGCGACCAATGTGATCGGTGTGGCAACCTGCTGGATGCGACTTTGCTCATCAACCCCCGCGCCAGAACTGATGGGTCCATCCCAGAATTGCGCGAGACTGAGCACTATTACCTGGATTTTGGCAAACTTCAAAAAGAGATCGTATCTTTCCTGGAATCACGGGAAAATTATCTCCGCCCGAATGTCGTCCGCCAGTCCCTGGGACAGATACGGGCCGAAACTCTGCGGGGTCGTCCCATCACCCGCGATCTGGATTGGGGGATCCCGGTACCGGTGGAAGGCTGGGTGGGGAAATGCCTGTATGTCTGGTTTGAGGCCGTGATTGGTTATCTTTCAGCGACCGTCGAATGGTCACACTTAGCCGGTGAGCCTGAAGCCTGGAAGGACTGGTGGTATAACCCAAAGGCGCGTAGCTATTATTTCATCGGCAA
>JAGUYX010000153.1 GCA_020061145.1 Anaerolineales bacterium
CCAGATTGTGAATACCCCTGGGATTCCCTTTACGGACCATCAGACCCTGCTCCCGGTGAGAGAGTGTTACCAGCTCGACAGATGTATCGGGCAGGTATTGGCGGATGGCAGAGCGGTTATAATCCCCGGTTTCCGGATCGAGCAAGTGTGAACCGCCCAGGTGCGCTTCCCCTCTGCGCAGGGCGATCAATCCAGCCTGGCTGCCAATATTGGCTGAGCTCAAGCGGCGATCGTATTGCGCCAGGTGCTGTGCCAGCAGATCCAGGAGAATGTCGTGTGAGCCAAGCGCCAGGATGGTGCGAGAAATTTCTTCCAATGTGCGATATAAACGCACCTGTACCCTGGCTCCAGCCGGTAAACCTTGCGAGCCACGTGGCAGCACCAGAAGGCCGTCTGCCCGCACCAGGGAACTGATCACACCAGCCCCACGTGCCAGAGGCGTCGCCAATCTACGCTCGCCGACCTGTCCAATGGCTACACGAACATAATCTTCATCGCCGGCGGGCGATACCACTTTGCGGGTAAGCTCAGCCTCCACTTCCTGAAGTTCGAGCGGCCTTCTCCCGGTCCAGCGCGCCAGCAAAGGCTCGACAAAGATTTCACCGGTAAGTGTGGCCGATACAGGGTACCCTGGAACGCCTATGATGGGGAGCAACGAGCGGTCCCGCCGTTTGATCATCCCTAAAATCACGGGGTGACCCGGCCGCACCGCCACCCCATGCACCAGCAACTCTCCCAGCTCCTGTACCACGCGGGCAGAGTAATCTTCTGCGCCGGCAGACGAACCGGCGTTGAGCAATATCAGGTCAAACGTTTCTGCAGCCTGAGCGACCGTGGCACGAATTTTTTCGATTTCATCCGGCACAACCGGGTACCGGACTGGCTCACCCCCCCATCCAAGCACCTGAGCAGCCAGAATCAGGGAGTTGAACTCGATAATTTTCCCCGGCAATAACGGCTCTCCTGGTCTCACCAATTCGCTGCCTGTCGGTATAATCGCCACCCGTGGTTTCCGCGCCGCGACTAACGCAGTATGCCCGCTGGCAGCGATTGCGCCCAGGTCTACCGGACGCAATACATGTCCCTCAGGCAATACCAGTTCGGTCGCAACGATATCTTCACCCAACGGGCGTACATCCTGCCAGGGTACAGCCGCTGAACGCAGGCGGATCGAGGCGGGCGAACGGGGATTAACGGCCAACCGCCCCTGATCATCCAGCGCTTCGACCTGCTCGATCGGGATCACCGCATTGGCCCACTCGGGCAGCAGATCCCCCGTATCGACATAGACTGCCTGGACTCCACAGGCAAGCGTTACCGGCGAGGTTGCGCTGGCAAAATCTGTGTCCCGGGCGCGCACAGCAAAACCATCCATAGCGGCTGCATGGTAATGAGGGGATGAAATTTTCGCCCAAACAGGCTGCGCCAGTACCCTGCCCACCAGATGCTCATCCAGAGGCAGGGTTTCACTGCCCAAAATGCCAGCCATCCCGGCGTGTTCCAATGCCTGGCGAAAGCGTTCCTGAGCCTGGGATAAGGGAAGGTCTTCCAGATATACCTGATCCATCGGGTTACGTCTCCAACAATGCGTCAGTGAGCGCCGGTTTCGGTGGACTGGTCTATAGAATATCCAGCTTCAGTCAATACCGAAATTGCCCGTGATAAGTTCTCGTCCTTTACAAAGAGATAATCAGTATCGAAGGTCGAAGTCACAAAAATGCTGATGCTGGCAGCGGCAAGAGGCGCACTTAAGCCGGCGAGCACGCCGACCTGGGAAAATTCCAGCGGACCTGGCACTTCCAGCGCTCGCCAGCCAGACTCCACCTGGCTCTGGGAAGGAACCAACGTTTCCTCGCAAACCAGAGAAATCTCCCCAGGAGTCACGGTCAGAGACCAGAATTGGCTTTGCCGCGGTGTGGTGGGGTAAACACTCCCCGGCTCCAGGCGGCAGACAGCAAAGGTACCGGGTAACAGTCGCAATCTCAGGCTGGAGGAATGTTCCATGGTTGGGTCCGTTTGATTTTTTTCATTCTTCAGAGCAAGTGAACATCCACTACAGCTCCGGCCGGCAATCCATTTAAATTGGCAGGTATCCGGATCCATCCATCCGCCTTTGCCAGGGTAAATATCAGGTTGCTTTTCCCGAAAACTGGTTCGGCCAGATATCCCCCGGCTTCTCGTTTAAGGACTACCGGCACCCAATCTTCTCTACCGCTGGTGGAGGACAGGTTTAATGTCAGCCGCGCAGGTATGGTTGGTTTTGGCAGGTCGAGAGGTAATCCCTGGAGGTATTCCAACAGAGTCACGAGAAACAATCGTCCAATTAACAGCGCACTGACCGGATTGCCGGGTAAACCGATCACCGGTTTGCCACCGACCACCGCCAGGATGGTTGGTTTTCCCGGACGGACATTAACCCCATGAACCAACACTCCCGGTTCTCCCAAATGATGAATCACGGAGGAGGTTAAATCACGTGTGCTGGCGGACGATCCGGCGCTGATGACCAGCACATCGTTTTCATCAAGCGCCTGGCGGGTTATCGCTTCCAGCTTCGCTGGCAAATCAGGGATGATGCCATAGGATACCGCTTCGCCCCCGGCTGCCTGCACCAGAGCGCTGAGGGTGTAAGTATTGATATCCCTGATCTGACCGGGAGTTATTTTGTGGTCAGGGGGCACAATTTCGTCTCCGGTGGAGCAGATTGCCACGCGTGGTCTGCGCATCACTTCTACTTCCAGAATTCCCAGCCCAAGCAACCCACCCAGTTCCGGTGGGCGCAATAATTTCCCGGCAGGCAGGATTTCATCCCCAGGTTTGACATCTTCTCCAGCTGCGATTACATTTTCACCGACCGCTACCGGACGCAGGATTTCGATCTCCCGGTTATCCACAGGCTGGCAATATTCAACCATCACCACTGCATCGGCGCCTTCCGGCATCATCCCGCCGGTGTGGATAAGCGCACATTCGCCTTTCTGCAGCACAAAATCAGGCTGTTGTCCCATTAACACTTCACCGGCCAGCTTCAAATATGCGGGCAAAGTCAGGCTGGCGCCAAAAGTGTCTCCAGCCCAAACGGCATAACCATCCACGGTGGCGCGCGAAAAGGGAGGCAAAGCTTCCGGGGCCAGGACAGGCATGGCAGTCACACGACCCAATGCATTTGGAACAGGGCACAACTCCATACGCCCGCGCCGGTAACCATCGGTAATCGCTGGCAGAGCTGCCAATAAAACTTGCCTGGCATCCTGAGGAGGGATCAGGGTCAGAAATTCAGGCATATTAACGCGTCCATAAGGTAAAAGTCAACAGATAAGCCGTCAGACCATATACGGAGGCGGATATGAAAAGCAAAAGACGCCAATTTGGCGGGGCTCCACTGGCGATCCTCAGCATATACCAGACTTCAAACAGCGCCAGTGGAAAGGTTAAAAATGCCGGCAATCCCAGGGCTAACGGCAGACGTAAAGCCAGAGCCAGCCCCAACACAAGATAAGCCACCAGCAAAGATACGTTATGCATGCGCATACCGGCTTCCCAACCCAGGCGTACCATCAACGTCTGGCGTGCGTATTTCAGGTCAGTGGCGTAACTGGGCAGTCCATGGGTAAGCAACAGGGACAATTGAAGGAAAAACAGCGGGAAAGTAGTCATAGCCAGCAAACGATGCAGGTCGCCGGTCTGCAAGGCAAAAGCAACAGCCGGCGTGATCAGCGAAAAAATGAAACCACTGGTCAACTCGCCATAACCACGACCTGCCAGGCGGAGAGGCGGGGTGACCAGAGCCAGAAGTCCCAG
>JAGUYX010000259.1 GCA_020061145.1 Anaerolineales bacterium
ATAGCATTCTGTGGGGGCCGGGTTCCTGGTTGGCTTATTTCTCCCATGTGTTGGTCTGGGTTGACGATGGCGCTTCACTGACCTATGTGCATGAATCAGCATCGCCCACTGAATTGGAAGGGCAAACCATGCATGCCGGTCTGGTTGAAATTCATGTAGGTGCTGGAGCCAATCTACGCTTTGTCGAGTTACAGTCTTGGGGCGAACATGTGTGGAATTTCACTCACGAACGCGCCCGGGTTGGCAGAGACAGCAACCTGGATTGGATTGTAGGTGCTCTGGGAAGCAGCCTGACCAAAACCTTCCAGGATCTCGATCTGGTTGATCGAGGCGCCTCCGGTCGTATGTCGGGTTTCTATTTTACCGATGGACACCAGCATCTGGATTTCGATACACAACAAAATCACCTGGCGCCCAATACGACCAGCGATTTACTGTATAAAGGCGCTTTGATCGAGCACAGCCGGACCGTGTGGCAAGGTATGATTTATGTCGCACCTGGAGCGCAAAAGACGGATGGCTACCAGGCTAATCGCAATCTGTTACTTGAACGAACTGCACGTGCCGACTCTATCCCTGGCCTGGAAATTATGGCTGACGATGTTCGTTGTACGCATGGCGCCACAGTTGGAAAAATCGATCCGGATTTGATCTTTTACCTCCGGTCGCGCGGGGTGCCGCAGAAAGAGGCAGAACGCCTGGTGGTAGATGGTTTTTTCGAGCCGATCATGCAACGCATTCCGTTTGAGGGCGTCCGCGAACGTTTTTCCGCGGCAATTCAGGAAAAAATGCGATAACTCCTGTTTATGGATGCTCTCCTGGAGTGGAGTTATCCAGGGATCAATGGGTCACTTGAGGTACAATAAAATGCGGACCAGAATATTGTTTTCCGGTCCGCTTATGCAGTTTACCCGGGTGATAATTGAGTAATTAGGTCTATGGTGGAGGCCAATTTGAGCGACCTTTTTTTCACTGACGTACCTGAACTCGGAAAGAGTTACGCCGTGGGAGATCGGGTGGAAGTATTTTGCGATCACGAGAACGAAAAAGGGGAGCGGGTGCGGGGGTGGCTGGCAGGTGTGGTTGTTCAGGTAGATGCAAAAATGGTGGCTGTGCAATTTAAGGAAAATGTCTATCTGACCGATGGCTGGATGGTCCCCGATCATGTGCTTTGGTGCCCGATTGAATCCAAACAAATTCGCTCTTATAGCAGCCGGAGACGTACACGCGCTCAGCGTAAAGCCTGAGCAGATAAATATATATGAGTGTGAAGACAGAAGTTCGCCCCGTACCCTTCGACATAAGCCGCATACGCCAGGATTTCCCCATTCTGGCACAAAAAGCCTATCCAGGCGTTTCGCTGGTATATCTGGATTCCACTGCTACTTCGCAAAAGCCCATGCAGGTCATCGAAGCAATGGATCGATTTTATCAACAGTCGAATGCCAACATCCATCGGGGTATTCACAAACTGGCGGAGGAAGCCACGGCAGCGTACGAGGCAGCCCGTTTAAAAATTGCTCGGTTTATCGGGGTTGATAATCCTCGGGAGATTATTTTTACCCGTAACACCACCGAAGCGATAAACCTGGTTGCTTATAGCTGGGGTCGCATTCAACTCAGTACCGGCGATCTGGTGTTGTTGACAGAAATGGAGCATCATTCGAACATCGTACCCTGGCAAATCCTGGCACAGGAACGGGGTATACGCCTGGAATATATTTCCGTAACGCCGGACGGTTTGCTCGACCAGGAAAGTTACATTTATTTCTTGCAACAAAACCCGAAACTGGTTGCCTTCACTCATATGTCCAACGTTTTGGGGACGATTAACCCGGTGAAGCAAATGGTAGAGGCAGCCCACCGCGCCGGGGCACTTGTTTTAATCGATGCGGCTCAATCCGTGCCCCACCTTCCGGTGGATGTACGCGACTTGGGCGCTGATTTCCTGGCTTTTTCCGGTCATAAAATGTGCGGCCCCACCGGTATCGGCATCCTGTATGGCAGGCAGAAGTTGCTGGAACAGATGCCGCCCTTCCTGGGTGGTGGGGATATGATCCGCAAGGTTCAACTCAGTGGATACCTGCCAAATGAGTTACCCTATAAATTTGAAGCAGGGACTCCGGCGATCGCAGAAGCGATTGGATTGGGGGCAGCGGTGGATTATCTTTCCGCCTTGGGTATGGAAAATATCCAGGCTCATGAGCACGAAATCATTACTTATGCCATTGAACGTCTGGAAGAAGTGCCCGGAATCCACCTGATCGGTCCATCGGCCGATCAAAAAGGTGGGGTTGCCTCTTTCGCTTTCGACGGGGTTCATCCGCATGACGTGGCCCAGGTACTCGACCGCTTCGGTATTGCGGTACGCGCCGGGCATCATTGTGCCATGCCTTTGCACGAAAAATTCCGCCTCCCGGCAACGACACGGGCAAGCTTTTACCTGTACAATACTTTCCAGGAAGTTGATGCTTTGATCGAAGGTCTTTACAAAGTTAAATCGATTTTTGGATAAGCTATCGCCTGGGATTAAGAAGGTTTTATGGATGATCTCTATCGCGAAGTAATCATCGACCGCTATAAAAACCCGTTATTTCGGGGAGTATTAGAACCCCATGATTATTCATATGAAGACGAAAACCCGCTTTGCGGTGATCATATTCGCATAGATCTGCGTGTTGATGGTGAGAATCGGGTTACCGAAGCTGTGTTCGATGGACATGGATGTGCAATTTCACAAGCCTCAGCCGATTTATTATTAGAATCGGTGATTGGTATGCCGCTTGATGAAGTCAAGCAGTTGGGAAAGGAACATATCCTGGAATTACTCGGCATCGAGTTGGGTCCTGTGCGCCTGAAATGCGCCTTGCTTTCCCTGAAGGTGCTTAAAGCCGGTGTATACGGAATGGCGGAATCTGGAGACGATGTATTCGAATAGGCCCAGCGTCAAGCATTACCCGGAGGTGGCTATGCTCAACTACACCAAACTGGATCCAGCAAAATGTGATTTTGTCGAAGTAGCTGAATCTCATGAAGTTCAGGACGGAGATCGTCTTTTTGTCGAGATCGACGACCTGCCAGTCGTGATTTTTAGAGTTGGTGGTTATCTATATGCGATTGGTGACGTTTGCACGCACGATGATGGGCCTTTAGGTGAGGGGGAATTGGAAGATCATGAAATTGTTTGCCCACGCCATGGTGCCCGTTTCGATATCCGTAATGGAAAAGTGTTATCCTTACCCGCCGTGGTGGATATCCCCGCTTACCCGGTACGGGAGTCGAGTGGGGTGATCAAAATCGGCATTCCTGTAGATTCTATTTAGCAAATCTGGTTTAATCTTCGTCTGGTTTTATTCCCAGTGCATAAAAAGTAGGGACGAATAAAACACGCTGGCCGACCTCCCAGGCCAACCGGTCAGCTTTTTCTATTTCATCCAGATACTTTGCCTCTATTTTTCCCGCGAGATCCTCACGAATAACCCACCATTCTGAGTCTGGATCAACCGGTTGGCTATCTGCGGCAAATTCCGCTCCCAACACTCCCCAATGGATGGATTGATACCCCAGATTTGCCAGTAAAGCCGGGATCTGCCTGCCGGTATAAGGATCGGCTCCCTGGCTCTCCAGGGCGGAAATCTGATATCCCCCCAGTCTGTTCAGGGGAGGTGGGTAATCTACCCGTCCTCCATAATCAGGCTCGGCAAATAAGATGAGCGTGCCTCCGGGACGTAAAACGCGGGTAATTTCCCCTAACACTACTGGTTTTTCTTGTATCCAGAGCAGAAAATAATGGCAATAAACCAGATCAAAGCTTGAGGAGCGATACGGCAGGTAGTGACCGTCCCCGCCACACAGGGATACAGAATATTTTTGCTGGCAATATCTGAGAAAATCTGGGTTGATATCCAACCCAAACAGCTTACTTTGAGGGAATCTGGCAGATATATCTGGAAAAAGTGCGCCGGTGCCACAACCTACCTCCAGGATGCGTCCCAACCCTGGAAATTTGAGCCTTGCGGTTAAATATGCGCGTAGCTGGGCGGTCCAACCAGCCTGGGTTTCAAAGCGATGGTGCCAGGAAGTTACCTCTGCCATCTGGTAATTTTATTCTAGTTGGAGAGAAGAAATCAGATTATTTTTCCTGCCTGGATAATCGTTTCCATCGAGTCGGTAAGTACGTTACCCAATACCTGATTGATCGATTGGTCCGGGAGGACATCTCCATCGGGCTCAACATACAACCAGGCTTTGCCCGCGCCGGTTAAGGTCTTATCTCGGATATCGCCAGGTGAATTAATCTGTTCGTTTTCCGTGGCAATTTCTAAAGTGATTGGGTTAAGGTGCATGTAAGGTACAGGCAATTCCCAGACTAATTCCAGCCCCAAAGTGGCACAATACTCGCGCGCAGCCTGTAATTCGTCGAATAAATCTGGTTGGCTGGCGCTGAGCGAAATTGCATTGGGGTGATTTTCAGCCAGGCGTTGCAGGTGATTTTGGATAGCTGAAACATTTCCGGGCGTAAGGGTGATATGGACTGCAGTAAAAAGGTCGAGCGGTAATATTTTTTCCAGGATGGACCAGTATTGCTTTTCCTCAGGATTTATGACCACCATCAGGTGATCGAGGCCAGAGAGCAACAAATCCTGAATAAGCTGCTCTTCTTTTAGTTGCAGACTCCCGGTTATTATTCCCGTCACCATCCCATAATTCTCGCAATAGTGCAACAATTCCATCAGGTCTGATCGCTCGAGGGGTTCTCCACCAGTAAAGACGATGTGAGGGATGCCTGCATTCCAGGCTTTATCGATAGCGGCTTTCCATTCGGAGGAATCCAGTTCACGCACAACCCGATCATGGGGGGCATAGACCCCTTCTACACCGTCCGGTAGTTGATACGTTATGGCGATATCCATCCGGTAAGGTGCATCGGCTTCCCGGTAAGGTTCGCTGCGTTCAAACCCAAGATATGCCACCGGATCCAAATCGGGTGTGGTGATCAGGGTTTCAATTTGCCTCGCGAACTCCTGGAAATCTGCTAACGACTGTTCGGCAGATACGCGGTATCTACGGCTGACCTGGTGAGCGATCTCCTCCGCGGGGGTTTGCTGGATCAGGTGATAGGCGTATTCGGTGGCTGTCTGGTTGAGGTGCAGGATGGTGGACGCATTAACAATCATTGTCCCCAGTCCCTTATCATTGACCCGCAGATGCAGGCGATAGGGTAATTCTGCGTCGGGTGGAGCCAGATATGCATAATTACCGGTGGGTATCGGGTCAGGGGGTTTTATCATACGCCGGAGGGATTCACGGATACTGGTCATTGTTCATCCTGTTTATATCTGGGGAATTAGCGAGGTGATTGAACGGTTGATACTTGAGCAAGCGGGACAAAGTGTTGATTTTCCAGCCCAATTTCCAATTGTAGAGGGCATCCCCCGCCGCATTCTTGTAGTATGAGGCAATCGGTACATTTTTCAGGTACGTATTGGCGTTCCCGCAGCCAGACGCACAGATCGTGTTCCCAGATAGAATCCCAGGAATCGGTCAGAATGTTGCCGGTCGAACGGTAGTACGACTGGCAGGGTAATACGGCTCCGTCGGGTTCTATACACATATTGTACAATGCGGCTGTGCACCCCTTAACTCCCAGTTCCATCTGAACGGGGTCGAAATTACAATACTGGGTGGGCGTGTACCAGATTAATCGCTGGCCGGCTGTCTCCGTTTTATGTCGAGCCAGATCGAGCAAAGCCGGTAACGCCGCTTCAGGTAAACCGGTGCCTACCTGAGCCCCTCTACCCGAATAAATCAGAGCGTTTAACCCGACTGTCGGTACACCCAATGCGGCCAGGAAATCCAGGGTATCCGCCAGACCATGTACGTTGTTCTGGAGCAAGGTGGTATTGGTCATCACAAACAGCCGGCTCTTAAGCGCATTTTGAATTCCGCGCGTGGTTTGCTTCCATGCGCCAGGGCAAAGGACCATCTGGTCGTGAACCTGCGGGTCGTGGGATTCCAGCGTGATCTGGACGTGATCCAGGCCGGCGGCGACCAGTTTTTCTACAAATGCAGGATCCTGCAAACGCCTGCCATTGGTATTCAGGCCGGTAATTTGACCCAAGGACTCGGCATGGGCAATCAGCTCGGGTAGATCTTGGCGTAATGTTGGCTCCCCACCGGTAAAGACGATATGAGGGATGCCAACCTGCCATAACTGGGTCAGGATATTCTTCCATTGTTCCGTAGTAAGCTCAGGGTCCTGACGGTTGCTGATGTTATAACAATGAGCACAATCGTTATTGCAACGGTAGGTCAGCGCCAGGTCCATGCGATATGGAGCCGTAGGCCGGGTTGAGAAGGGAGTTTTGACGTCTAAGTCGATATCACAAATCGGACAGGCGTCGTGTGGGTCTAATAAGATGGCTAAATCCGCTTGAAATTGTGCATAGTCATTTTCTGCCTGATATTGCGAAATTGAAAACGTTCTTTTTAAAATCCCCACGGCCTCATAATCCGGCACCTCGTGCAAATAATAATAAGCCAATAATGCTGCGGCAGGGTTGAGGTGGAATACCTGGTTGGCGTTTTTTATCAACGTGCCATTACCATCGGGGTCGATACGCAAATGGAACCGAACGCGGGATTCACGCTCCGCGCGCTCGAAATGGAACAACCCGGCAGGGATTTGCGGGTGCGCCAACCGCTTTTGAAGGGATTTTATGGCTGCTCGTAGATCCAGCATGAATTTTTTGCCCTATCGCCCTCCACCCGCGCAGGCACAGGCGCATCCGGCGCAGGCGCATGCACAGGCACACCCGCCACCGCCGCTGCTCCGTGAGCTTCCACTGCTGGTTTTCGGGACCGGATTGGTTTTGTTGGTAATATTTCCGGTGAACTCGGTGATATTTCCAACCACATTGGCGGAAAAATCCTGGATACCGGTTACAACCGTCGCGGCAAAATCTGCTCCAGGAAGGGTTGGCCGGGATAAACCCCCGCCTGTCACCGGTTGAGGTGCGCCTGTCGAGGTTCGAGCCGTGGTTGGTCGTCCGTAGGTGGGATCGTAACGCCCCCACCAGATAGGGATAAAAATCGGTCGATCGCGGAACACTTCACGCGTGCGACCATCGAAATCTTTATCCAGCATCGTCCATTCGAACACCTCATCGAATTTTTCGCTGGTTACTTCCGGCGTACCGGCAGCTTCGACCTGTTCCCAGGCTTTCTGTGTGATGGATTGATAGTACTTTAGGGTGTCTTTTCGGCTGAAACCTTTCATCTTATTGGACACGCTTTTAACCAGGTCCACCATGGTACCTTGCAGCGCCTTACGTCGTTCCTTGCCTTTCAGGGTGAAAGCCTGCAAGAAACTGACCTCGTATGGGCGCAGCGATTCAGGCAGTGGGGAGGTGATCGCCAGTTCCAGGGGATCCTTGGAAACCACCTCAGCCGCGCCCTTCTTGATGGTGGCAAACAAAATCATGGTTAATATTTTATCCATGGGTTGTTCCATCAAGATGGCGGCCTCGATGGCGGTTAAGCCACGTTTGATTCCGTACCCCTCGATCGAAATTTTAGGAGGCAGGTATTGCAACTGTCGTTTGCGAGAACTATAAATCCCCACGATGAAAATGGCCAAAAAGAATATCGCAAAACCAATACAGATCAAGCCGCCAATCAGATCATCCGCCGGGATCTGTACCCGGTCGCTTATGGTCGGCTGAAAAACTGCACTTTCCGGAACGTAAGATTTGGGGAAAGAAGCCCCAAATTTATAGGCTTGATCACCCCGAGCGTCTGAATTGATCCAGGTGTAGGTAATCCTACCCTGATCATCAAAACCCGTCTGGGGTTCATCTGGAAAACCGGCAGGCGCTGCATGCCAGCGTGGCTCTTCAGGCTGAACGCCTGGCGGCAGGTGGAAAGTGACCTGTACCAAGGTGTTTCCCTGGACAAAATCGGAATCAAAGTATGTAGTGCTGAAAACGGCACTCGCGTAACTTTCGTCCTGGTCATCCTGGAATAACACCCTCTCCAGCCCTCTGACCAATACATTCACCACACCGGTCTGTCCCGGGCGAATAGCATTGGATCCCAATCCCAAGGCGACACCGTTATCGACATAAGGAGAATATTCGATATCGGTGATGGGATTGCCATTGACGCTGGCGGAAACATTACTCAAAGCATAGTTACTGTTCGGGAAGCCGACATCGACAAAATCGATCGGGTCTGCTGCTGGACTGTTAGTAAACGTGAGCGCATAAAGAATATCTACATTTCCATCCTCGTTCCAGTATACATCAACGACCATCTGGTCCAGGCTGAATAAATACGTCTGTGCGAAGGCGGTCGTAGGGATAACGAGGAGCAGTATCAGGATCAGCAGGGTTACGCTTCGAATGCGCTTCATTGTCTTAATCTCCGCAAAATAATCCGGTTTCAGTGGAAAGCGCCAACAGCGAGATACTCACCATTTTGGTTCTTCGGTCAACTGATAAGAGGTCCCACAATATGGACAATTCACCACCGGAGCCCCGGCGACCATCGTGATATTTTCACTGGATAATGGACTGCCGCAGGACTGGCATTTGAAAGATTCCAGATTGACTTCCCCACTCAAGTCGATTTTCAGGTTCACTTCACCCGGTTGGGCTGGCGCGCTGCGGGCTCCACGCGAGGCGAGCCAGATCAGACCGAAGCCAATACCCACCAGAATCAAACCGACCAGTAACCACCCGGTTGATCCTTGCGGGCTGAAGGTAGCCCAGATAAATAAGACCCCAAAAAAAATCAGGATTGCTGCACCAATATACCCAATGATTCTGCCGGCTGACATTTTTTCCTCCGTGTGATTAACATCAAAAGGGTAACAAAACAAAATTGCCGCTACAAATGACGTTTTACCGGATTAATAAGGTTGAAGATCACCTATTTACTACCCGTTCGTGATGGGAGCCTCGCCAAGCCAGTATTGGAAAAAATCATCCAGTGTTTCTCCAGATTTTTGCTCCATCAGCCTCTGAAACTGGCGCAGGGAAATCGTTTTACCGCCATACAGCCTGAAAACATCACGCAAGCCGGAAAAAAAGGCGTCATCTCCGATTTCTGTACGTAATGCATGGAAAACAACTGCGCCTTTCCAGTAGGTTTCAGTGCCTAACAGCGAAGATGACGGCAGGTCACCCAACGGCGCCCCC
>JAGUYX010000160.1 GCA_020061145.1 Anaerolineales bacterium
GTGGGCGGTGAAGGATTCGAACCTCCGAAGGCGTCTGCCAGCTGATTTACAGTCAGCCCCCGTTGGCCACTTGGGTAACCGCCCAAATTATTCGCCGTTACCGGCTTGAGACCAGAGCCAATAAAATTGGCTCTGGTCGCCAACCTGTAACGCAAGCCGACGATGGGACTTGAACCCATAACCTACCGCTTACAAGGCGGTTGCTCTACCGCTTGAGCTACGTCGGCAGGGATTTTTTTAATTTTTAAGCGTCTGGCATTATACCAGAGGCATTGCCCAGGGGCA
Source organism: Anaerolineales bacterium (assembly GCA_020061145.1). GTDB lineage: Bacteria > Chloroflexota > Anaerolineae > Anaerolineales > DRKV01 > JAGUYX01. Next base: position 286 of record JAGUYX010000160.1, read on the forward strand.
AGATAACCGCCGGAACTGGGGGGCAGGCGATATATAAAAACACCGCTGACTTCACGCAGCGGGGCGAGAGTCTATCAGGTTTTAACACGCGCGTCAATGGAATTGTGAATACCGGCGCATTAGCGAAATCCACGCGCCTGCCAGGCAAGGTAGAGCGCTACCGAGCCGGCGACTGCCGCATTCAACGACTCAATTTTTCCGCGCATCGGCAGCCTCAATAACAGATCACAGGATTTTTCCACCAGCTGGCGCATACCCTGACCCTCGCTTCCCACCACCAACGCCAGGGCGCCATCCAGGCGCACACGCTCCGGCGGCTGAGATTTCGGGCCTCCATCCAGACCGATGACCCACACATCGGCTTCTTTCAATCGTTGGATAGCCTGAGCCAGGTTCATTTGTGCAATTATCAGGTGTTCACTGGCGCCCGAAGACGCATTCACCACCGCCGGAGTAATCGTGGCCGTGCGGCGCAAAGGCATCAGCACCCCATGCACCCCAACCGCTTCAGCGGTACGCAACAGGGTACCCAGATTCTGCGGATCCTGTAAAGCATCCAGGATCAGAATAAAGGGAGGCTCTTTCCGTTGGTTGGCGAACGCGAAGATATCGGGGAGTGTCAGATAGGGATAACCGCTCACCTGGAGCAGCACACCCTGATTGGGCTGGAGTATCGCATCCAGTTGAGCGCGGGGGGAAATCTGAATGGGAATTTTTCGCTGGCGACAGAGGCGCAAGATTTCCTCAAGCCTGCCTTTTTCCTGGACCCCTTCAGCAAGCATCAACTGATATACCTCTCGGCGATCAGCCTGTAAGGTTTCGTAAACCGGGTGGCGTCCAGGTATCCATTCGCGCATAAATCATCAGGCGTGATGGGAAGTTATTCTTTCCAGCGCCAGGATGAACCCTCCCGGCTATCTTCAATCACCACACCCAGCTCGAGCAGGCGGTCGCGCACCACGTCGGAAAGCGCCCAAAGTTTTTGTTTGCGTAGCTCATTGCGCACCTCCAACAACAACTCGATAAACGGGCCGGCTTGCTCGCCGCGCCTGGATTCCACCTGCAAGCGCAGGCCGAGCACACCACTCAGGCGAATTAATTCATTCCGGGCATCGGCAAGTTGGTCATCCGTCGCCCCGGCATCCCGCGCCTGATTGATCGCCCGCACCAATTCGAACAATGCTGCCAGCGCACCTGCGGTGTTGAAATCGTCATCCATGGCTTCCACGAATTCCTGCGCCGTCTTTTTCACCTGGCTGGTAAGACTTTCCAGCACGTCTGCAGGTGCGCCCTGGCTGCCGGGCAGCGCCGGGCGAATGCCAGAGCGCAAGCGTTCCAGGGCGCGTTTGGCCTGCGCGAGAATTTCATCACTGTAGGATAGGGGATTACGATAGCTGGAGTTGAGCACCATCATGCGCAAAACATCCCCCTCGTATAAAGAGAGGAACTCTTCGATAGTGATCAAGTTTCCCAGAGATTTCGACATCTTTTCGCCGGAAAGTTGCAGCATCCCATTGTGTATCCAGTAACGTGCAAAGGGACGCCCGGTCAGGCTTTCCGTCTGGGCGATTTCATTTTCATGATGCGGGAAAATCAGGTCGTTTCCGCCGCCATGGATATCGATCTGCTCTCCCAGATGAGTCAGGTTCATCGCCGAGCACTCGATATGCCAGCCCGGTCTGCCAGGACCCCAGGGGCTTTCCCAGGCTGGCTCACCGGGTTTGGCGGATTTCCAGAGCGCAAAGTCCATGGGATGCTCTTTGCGTTCATCAACAGAAATCCTGGCGCCTGCCTGCATATCTTCCAGCCGCCGGCCGGATAATTTGCCATAATCGGCGTCCCTGGTCACCCGAAAATACACATCGCCGTTTTTATTGTAGGCGTAACCCTGAGAGATTAACCGCTGTACCATGTCGATAATCGTCGACATCTCCTGGGTGGCGCGCGGATTTACCGTGGCAGGCAGGATATTCAAATCTGCCAGGTGCTGGTCGTATTCTCGCGTGTAACGCTCTGCCAGTTCAAAGGGGTCCATGTTCAGTTCATTGGCGCGCAGAATAATCTTGTCGTCCACATCCGTGTAATTCATTACATGGCGAACTTCATACCCTTTAAATTCCAGGTACCGCCGGATAATATCGAACACCAGGGCAGACATGGCATGTCCGATGTGGGCTTTATCGTAGACTGTGGGTCCGCATACGTATAGCGATACGCGCCCTGGCACTAGCGTGGTAAACTCTTCTTTCTGGCGGGTGAGGGTGTTATAAACTCGCAAAACCATCGATTCTCCTCAAAAAAGCCTGCTTATTCCCCGTTCACGCGGGCAAATATCATCCTCCCTGCAGAAGTTTGGAGCACCTTGGTGACTACCACCACCGCTTCGGTGTTGAGCAAAGAGCGACCATCCTCCACCACCACCATGGTGCCATCATCCAGATAGCCAACCCCCTGACCGGCCTCTTTGCCTTCTTGGATAATTTTGACCGAGAGTGGCTCGCCGGGCAGGAGCACCGATTTAACCGCATTGGCCAACTCGTTAATGTTGAGCACCGGAACACCCTGCAATTCGGCCACCCGGTTGAGGTTGTAGTCATTGGTCAAGATCGGGCAACGGAGCTGGCGCGCCAGGATCACCAGCTTATCATCGACATCACGCGCCCCTTCCACATCAATATCGCTGATTTGCACCGGGACGGTGGGATCTTTTTGCAATTGCGCCAGAACTTCCATACCCCGCCGGCCGCGTTGGCGTCGCAGGCTGTCGGGAGAGTCGGCAATATATTGCAGTTCGTTCAAAACAAAGCGGGGAATGATCAATGTGCCGGAGAGAAACCCGGTACGGGCAATATCGGTTATCCGCCCATCGATAATGACGCTGGTATCCATCAGAATCGAGCGTGAGGTGGCGCCATCTAACAGGCCAACACCGCTGCGCTCCTGGCGACCGATCAGATTAAATAAATCGGTAGAGCGCGCTACAAATACATAGGTTCCCAGATAACCGAACAACAACACAGCCAGCGACGGTAAGAACAGGCTGAATGGCTCGGGTAAACGGGAAAGCGGCAGGGTAACCAGGGCTGCCAGGATCAACCCGCTGACCAGACCAATCTGCCCGGCAACCAGCTTGCGAGATGATACCTGGGTCAGGCGGGTACGAATCGCTTTTACCGGGCGAGTGGTGATAATGGGAGTAATAATCAGGCCGGTTAATGCACCTAGAAGAGCCATAATCGTGGCATATAAACTGGCTTCTTCGCCTGCATAAATTGCCAGCCTGCCTCCATAATACGCTCCCACCAGAGAAAAGAAAATCATGCCAAGGATACGCGTGATAAAATCCGCGCTCATAAGTGCTGTCTCCTGAATAATGGCAAATGACGCCGAAAGAACAGGCCGCCGAGATCCTTATCCGCTGTTTCCACAAGGTGCAATTCGTTAAATAATATAAAAAATCCGCTGCTACCTGGAAATCAAGTCCAAATTGACTCGGATCTGGAAACTCTGATCTAATTGTACTGCAAGAATCCACGAATGCCCCTCCCCGGATTTACCTATCGTATACTGCCGTGTTTTTATGGTAAGCTAACCGGTCAGGGAGATAAATATTTTGTAATGAAAGCGAACTCCTGGAGGTTATGAACCGGGATCTAGAAAAAGCCGCCCTGCGGGGTGAACCCTCATACGTGTGGCGCGCCGGCCAGGAGAGGCGGCTTGGATTAATCCGACAGGCAGCGGAACAACGCCTGCAGGGTCTTATTCTGGAAAATGGCTGTGGGGTAGGTATGTATGTCGATCACCTGGCTCCCTTTGGAGGTCAGGTCATAGGTCTGGAATATGACCTGGAGCGAGCACGCCTCGCCCGCAGCATATCTGAAAACATCCTCGGCGCTGCCGGGGAGTCACTGCCCTTTCCAGATGATCGGTTCGATTTGATATTAAGTCACGAGGTGATCGAACACGTTCAGGATGATCGCCAGGCGATTTTTGAGATGGTGCGCACGCTCAAACCCGGCGGGCGGCTGGTGCTTTTCTGCCCGAACCGGGGATATCCGTTTGAAACGCATGGGATTTACTGGCGCGGACGGTACCGCTTCGGGAATATTCCTCTGGTGAATTATCTTCCCCGTCGCTGGCGTAACCGGCTGGCGCCACACGTGCGTGTGTATGGCGCAGGCGACCTGATGTGCCTGTTCGCCGGCCTGCCGGTGAGAGTGGTGGAACAACGGATAATTTTCGGCGCTTATGACAACCTCATCCAGCGATTCCCCCGCGGGGGAAAATGGTTACGGGATTTGCTGCAGAGCCTGGAAAATACACCCCTGCGCTGGCTGGGATTGTCGCACTTCTGGGTGGTCGAAAAAGTCCCGCCGCTTCAGGCAGCCCGAAAATCATAAATTCCGCCAACCAAAGGCCAAACCCGCTTACATTCAGGACAGGCCAAACCCTGTGGCGTTTCTCGCAGGGCGTCCGATTTGCATACCGGACAGCAGAAGATGTTCTCTGCGTGGCGAGCCGGCCTGGTTTGTCCCGGTTTTCCACTCGCCCGGGCGCCCACGAACACACTTGGGCTCAGTTGCCACCAATCTCCGGTGAGTTGAGCAGCCGAATCCAGCTTTACCAATAAACTGAGCGGTAAGACTCGTTTGAGCAGATCAATGCGAAAATGGGATACCGTAAGCTGGCGGTCAATTTCGAAGCCTGTCTCTCGCAGCCAGCGCCGGATACTTGCCGGGTGAAAATCAAAGTTCAGGTGAACGAACTCCACCGGCTCAGGAGTGAAGGGGTTCCATGCCTGCCTGCGCAGGAAATACCGCAAAATAGCCTTCAAATTTTGTTTGTTTGCATATTCCAGGATAAATGTGGCGCCTGGCTCCAGGGATAAATGTATCTGGCGTAACGCCAGGGGGGCATCCGCCATGTGATGCAGGGTGCGAATCATGGTGGCGGCATCGAAGATGCCATCACAGAAAGGTAAATGGTAAATATTGGCAGCGACATACAGATAACGTCCGCCCTGTCCCAGGCGTGCCTGCGCCTGCTGTAGCTGGGTAAGGGAATAATCCAGCAAAACCACCTGCTGATAACCACCGTAACGGGGCGTATTCCTGCCAGCGCCAGCGCCCAGTTCCAACAGTCTGTACCCTTCAGCAGGTAACAGCCGTCGCAGGGCAAGCGCCTCGACTCGATCCTCGTATTCACGCTCGCCTGATTCCCAGAATATCTGCTGGTAATCTGAGCCTTCGTAGTCAATTACGGGGGGTGTGGGTTGTTCTGCCATCGCTTTTTACGCAAGACGTGCCAGCAACCAGTGCTGGCACGTCCACTTTAGCCATTTCGTACCCGCGGTTTATCAGACCGCGGTTGTAAATTCGTCAATGGTATAGGTAGTGGTTCCGTTACCATCAAAGCCACGACCGATTGCACGGTAATTATAGCCCAGGGCGCGGACGGTGGCCGGGTCGTAGATGTTGCGCCCATCGTATAAAACCGGCGTCCGCATCAAATCCCGCACCTGGCGTAAATCCAATTGTTTAAATTCGTTCCAATCGGTCACCACAATCAAGGCATCGCTATCCTGCGCAGCTTCATATGCATCCCGGCACATCTGCACTTCAGGCAGCAGGTTTCTGGCAACTTTCATGGCTACCGGGTCATACGCCTTAACTGTCGCACCTTCAGCCAGGATGGCCGCAGCAATATCCACCGCAGGGGCATCGCGCATATCATCTGTGTTGGGTTTGAAAGCTAACCCCAGGATGCCGATCTGTTTGCCGGCGAAACCGCCAACCATCCTGCGCAGATCTTCAATCGCAGTCCGGCGGCGGTCGGAGTTGATTTCCATCACCGCGCGTAACAACTGAGGGTGGCGACCTTTTTCAGCAGCCATATGCGCCAGGGCCAATACATCCTTGGGGAAGCAGGAACCGCCATAACCCATGCCGGCTTCCAGGAAATGCGGCCCAATCCGGTTGTCATAACCCATACCCACTGCAACTTCTTTAACGTCTGCGCCCAGCGCTTCGCAAATATTCGCCATCTCATTGATAAATGAAATTTTGGTCGCCAGGAAGGCATTCGAAGCGTACTTGATCATCTCGGCGGTACGCAGGTCGGTAATCATAATCGGAGCGCGTAAGGGAAGATGTAGCTGGGCAACTTTTTCTGCCGCTTCGCGGTCCAAAGAGCCAAGGATGGTACGGTGAGGATTCATAAAATCGGAGATGGCGGAGCCTTCCCGCAAAAACTCCGGGCAAGAAACCACCGCAAAAGGCACCGGTTTGACCTGGCTATCGCGGACGATATCCGCTACCCAGTCGCCTGTACCTACCGGCACGGTGGACTTGTTGATAATGATCAGGTTATCCTGCATATGTTCGGCAATGCTGCGCGCTGCGGCAGCCACATATTGGAGATCAGCCTCCCCATCGACACCGGAAGGCGTGCCAACTGCAATAAACGCGAACTCGGTGCTATCCAGCGCGTCGGCATACGACGTGGTAAAGGTAATCCGCCCGGATTTTACATTCCGTTCGACCAGTTCTTCCAGACCGGGTTCATAGATAGGCATTTTAAGTGCTTTGAGCCCTTCGATTTTTTCCTCATCAATGTCCAGGGCAATCACCCGGTTCCCTAGATCGGCAAAACAAGCTGCAGTCACCAGGCCAACATAGCCCACCCCAACGACACAAATCTGCTTCATAAAAGGTCCTCCACATTCAGGCTTGTGGAATTACTGGCATAAACTTGATTTTGTCAGCCAGCAAGTGATGCGATCAGCCCGCAAATCTTACCATGGTTTTACAGACCGTCCGCTTTCATTTTTTTTAGTATATTCCCCCACTGTGCGACAAATGACATAAGCACAGGATGACCTCTGTCACTTGTAAATCGGACAACGTACACCTAAAATATAAATTGACTAATAAAGATATTCTATACCTGTAATGCAAGAATATGGAGTAACCGATGCAAATCACCCGACAAGCCGACTATGCCATCCGCGCTGTGCTTTATCTTTCCCAGATTGGATCATCTGAACGCGCCTCCACCAGCCAGATCGCCCAGGAACAGCACATTCCACCTTCATTCCTGGCTAAAATTGTTTCGCAGCTTTCCGTGGCAGGTCTGTTACAGACCTCGCGTGGCGCACGCGGAGGGGTATCTCTGGCCAAGAATCCCAATGACATCACCCTGCTTGAGGTGATTGAAGCCATCGATGGGCCGATATTATTGAACGAGTGCGTGGCCGACGAAGCCAATTGTACTTTCAGTGAAGATTGCCCGTTACGGCCGGTGTGGTGTGAAGCCCAGGCCGAGCTGGTAAGCCGGCTGAATAACACCCATTTCGGGCAGTTTGTCAACCAGAAAGTGTTGTCCCTGGCCTGATCCGTTGCATTTACCCGTTCCGCTGCCTGGCAACGGGACGACCTTCCTTCAACATAATCGCGAAGCACCCTCGGGTGATTATCTCGTTTGTGGCGCTGAATTTGCCTGATAATCCCCTCCTCAGGAATTATAATTTTCCGTGGAGGGGATTTTATTTCCTCGAAAAGAAATCTCCTGGTGAACCATTTCCCTTACCCGGCTTTGCGGAGGCAGATCATGAGTAAACCACGTACCGTCCGTGCACCCAGAGGCGCTCAGTTAACCTGTAAATCCTGGCAAACGGAAGCCGCTTACCGTATGATCCAGAACAACCTGGATCCTGAAGTAGCCGAACGACCACAGGATCTGGTGGTATATGGCGGCAAAGGGCAGGCCGCCCGCAGCTGGGAGGCTTTGGACGCCATCCTGGAAAGCCTGAAAACCCTGGAAGACGATGAGACCCTGCTGGTACAGTCGGGCAAACCGGTCGCTGTCTTTCGCACCCATACCGATGCCCCGCGGGTGTTGATCGCCAATTCCAATCTGGTGCCGCATTGGGCAACCCAGGAATATTTTGATCAATTGGCTGCCCGGGGTCTGATCATGTACGGGCAGATGACAGCCGGGTCGTGGATTTATATCGGCACCCAGGGTATTTTACAGGGTACATACGAGACGCTGGCATCATTGGCGACCCAACGGGGTTGGCCCTCGCTCAAAGGCAAGTTCGTCCTCACTGCGGGTTTGGGTGGGATGGGCGGCGCCCAGCCTCTGGCAATTACCATGAACGAAGGAGTAGGGTTGATTGTCGAGGTAGACCCGGAACGCGCCCGGCGGCGGCATGAAATCGGGTATGTCGATCTGGTGGTGGACACCCTGGAAGAAGCCATGACTCTGGTGGAAGAGGCACAGGAAAACGAAATTCCTCGCTCGATCGGGTTGATTGGCAACGCCGCGGATATTTTCCCCGAGCTGGCTCTGCGTGGGATCACCCCGGATGTGGTCACCGACCAGACTCCGGCCCACGACGTTTCCATGTACATCCCCAGCGATTACACCCCGGAAACAGCCGCAGACCTGCGCCGGGCGGATCCCGATCTTTACCAGCGCCTGTCCCTGGATTCGATTGCGCGCCACGTGGAGGCCATGTTGACCTTTCAAAAACGCGGCGCCGAAGTATTCGATTACGGCAACAATATCCGCCAGCGCGCCTACGACCATGGAGTTAAAGATGCGTTTAATTTCCCCGGTTTTGTGCCGGCTTATATCCGCCCTTTGTTCTGTGAGGGCAAGGGACCCTTTCGCTGGGTAGCGCTTTCCGGCGACCCGCGGGACATCTACCGCACCGATGAAAAAATCGCCCGGCTCTTCCCGGACGATAAGCACTTACAGCGTTGGCTGCGTATGGCAGGGGAAAAGGTGCCTTTTCAGGGGTTGCCCGCGCGTATTTGCTGGTTGGGATATGGCGAACGCGCCCGTGCCGGCCTGGCTTTCAATGAAATGGTGGCGCGGGGCGAAGTCAGCGCGCCAATTGTCATCGGCCGCGACCATCTGGATTCGGGTTCGGTAGCCTCCCCCAACCGGGAGACCGAAGCCATGCAGGATGGCAGCGACGCCATCAGTGATTGGCCGATCCTGAATGCGTTAATCAACGCGGTGGGAGGCGCAACCTGGGTGTCCTTTCATCATGGCGGTGGAGTGGGCATTGGCTTCAGCCAGCATGCCGGGCAGGTGATCGTCGCCGATGGCACGCCGGAAGCAGCCCGCCGCCTGGAGCGTGTGTTGACTACCGATCCGGGGATAGGTGTGGTGCGGCATGCTGATGCCGGTTACGAAACCGCGATTGCTGCTGTCCGCAAACACGGTATTCGCATGCCGATGCTCAAGGAACAGTAAATTTATCCGGTTTACCTGCCCGCCTGCCCTGGTGGAGCAGTGAACTCCTGGATGGGGCCCTCCCAGTCCCCATCCTGTACCTCGCGGAAATTTCCCCCGCAATATTCGCCGATAACTTGCCGCCAGAAAGCCTGGGCAGCTTTGTTTTCTTCAATTTCAGTAACGCGCCATAAACCAGGAAACCTGTCGAAAACCTGAAAAGCAGCCTGTTTGCCTATATGCTGGCGCCTGTATTTGCGCAGAATGAAAAACTCAGCAATATGATGCACCAGCTCGCCATTGTCCAGTCCCTGATCGCGCACCAGCACAAATCCAGCCAACCGGCCGTTTACCCGTACCAGAAAAGGGTGCCAGGCGGGATCTGTCCAATAAAAATCGAGATACTCGTAGCCGTATAGACCAGATTCGTCGACATCGCTGCCGGTGAATTCAGAAAAATCATACAGATAGAGCTCCATCAAATTGCGCAGGGTGGATTTGTCGGCCAGGGTAGCCCGGTGCAAGGTAGCGGTGGGTGTCATGGCTAAGATGATACCGGAACTTTTCTATACATCAAGCCCAAAGCACGAAATGAGCTAAATATGCCTGTGATAAAATCCAGCGGGGCGGCGGTGCATATTTTTGCTTTATCCAAAGAAAAACATTCCGTTACCCAGTTATGGACTCATGAACACCCATATTTTACGCAGCTTTGTTTTGCTTCTGTCCATCGCCGTTTTTGTCTTGCTTGCACCCCTGGAGAAAACACTGGGAGCTAATGCACGCCTGGTTTATTTCCATGGCGCCTGGGTCTGGGTAGCCCTGCTGGCATTTGGCATCGCCGGCTTGATTGGACTGGCCGGATTGATCCGGGGGAATCTGAACCTGCATGCGTGGTCACGCGCTCTTGGCTGGTCAGCGCTGATTTTCTGGCTCGGATTCTTGCCGATGTCGTTGATCTTGATGCAGGCCAACTGGAATGGGCTCTTCCTGGACGAACCTCGTTTTCGAATTCCCCTGAATCTGGCGATCGTTGGCTTGTTGTTGCAACTGGGGCTGTTATGGCTCCCGGTCATTCCATGGACCAGCCTGGGAAATCTATTGTTCAGTGGGATCGTCTGGTTTGTAATGCGCGATCTGGAAACCGTCCTGCACCCCGATTCGCCGATCTTACGCTCCGATTCACGCAATATCCAGTTGTTTTTCGTGGGGCTGGTGTTGTTGTTATCCTTACTGGCGCTGGATGTGGCGCGCCGGCTGAAACGCCCGATTGCCCAACCCGGCCAGGCCCAAACCTGACCATCCAGATCATTCCAGAATTGCACTGAGCGAAGTTGAGTTCCCTTTGAGCAATCCTGCACCGGGCTCTTCTGCCCAGACCCTGAATCCCACCCATCGAAGCCAGATCATCCTGATCGCGGTGTTGCGCCTGGTATTAAATACCGGTTACCGCATGGTTTACCCATACCTGCCGGTTTTTGCACGCTCCCTGGGGGTGGAAGTGGGATCGGTTTCGCTGGCGCTTTCTGCCAGGTCATTACTGGCTGCCTTTGGACCTTTCCTGGCGACCATTGCCGATACACGCGGGCGAAAAATCGGCATGATTATCGGGGTAGCCATTTTCACCCTGGGGTGCATCCTGGTGGTGATCTGGCCTACCTTCCTGCTTTTCGCTCTGGCGTTTCTCCTGATCACGCTGGGAAAATCCATTTTCGACCCATCCATGCACGCGTATGCAGGAGATGTGGTGCCCTATCGCCAGCGCGCTACAGCGATAGCCATCATCGAAATGAGCTGGTCACTGAGCTTTATCCTGGGCATCCCATTGATGGGCATTCTGATCGACTACACGGGATGGACCTCACCTTTTACTCTGCTGGCTTTTTTGGGGGTGGCTACATTGTTTGTGCTGCAGCGTTACCTGCCCACCAGCCAAAATCCCAGGCCCGCGACTTCAGCCTTGCGCCCCCCTTTTTACCAGAACCTGAGCCTGGTATTTCGCCATGGCCCGGCTGTAGCCGCCATCCTGTTAAGCGTGTTATCGGCGGCTGCCAATGAATCCATCAATATTATTTTCGGCGTATGGATTGCAGATTTATTCGGAGTTCAACTGGCTGCCCTGGGAGCCGCCTCGGCAGTGATTGGCCTTTCCGAGTTGAGCGGGGAGGGTCTGGTGGGTTTTTTTACGGATCGCCTGGGAAAGACCCGCGCCATCGGCCTGGGACTGATATTGAATTGCCTGTCTGCCCTGATTCTGCCCTTGCTGGATGGCAGCCTCGCCCTGGTTTTTTCCGGTCTGTTCTTCTTCTATATCACCTTTGAATTCACCCTGGTCAGCACCATTCCGCTGGTCACCGAAATTTTACCCGGCGCACGGGCTACCTTGCTGGCAACCACCACCGCCGCCTTTTCGGTGGGCCGCTCAGCAGGCGCAGCGCTGGCCGCCCCGCTCTACGGATTCGGTATCTGGGCCAACAGCGCAGCCGCGGTGGCATTCAATTTATTGGCGTTGCTGGCGCTCGCGCATTTAGCCCGGCGGATGCGGGGCAGCCGCGAAACTTCCACCTCAGCAGATCATCCGGTATAATCACAACAATGAAACGCAAACCGATCTTCTTCTGGACGGCGATTTGCCTGCTCCTGTTTTTCCCTTTGCTGGCGTATATCAACCTAAATGTTCAGGCTGCACCGTTCCTGCAACCCACTCCCTTCCCCACTCCCACTCCTGGCCCGGATGGGCGTATCCTGTATACTGTTCAGGAAGGCGATACGTTGAACCGCATCTCCGCCATCAGTGGAATCACTGTAGATGAAATCCGGGCGTTGAATAACCTGTCAGGGGATATCATCGCGCCGGGTCAGGTCTTATTGTTAGGGCTAGCCGGCCCGGCGCAGCCGACAGAGGCTCCGGGGGTAACCCTGCCAACCAACACCCCCGCACCTACCCCGACAGTCGGTGTCAGCACCGGCATGATGTGTATTCTGCTTTTTGAAGATGTAAATGGAGACGCCTTGCGCCAGACGGAAGAAATGCCCATTGCTGGAGGGGCAATCAGTATCAGCTCACGGGAGGGCGAGGTCAGCCTGACCGCTGACACAACCGGAACCCTGGACGCGGATGGTGAACCGTTACCGGAATGTTTCGATGACCTGCCCAGCGGGGACTACAATATCACAATCGCCGCCCCGGAAGGTTATAACCCCACCACCCTGATGAACTATGCCCTTACACTGGGCGGGGGAGATGAAACCTACCTGGATTTCGGCGCCCAGGCCAATGCCGAAACAATAACTGAGTCCAACGCCGATGGCGCTGCAGGCGGCGGTATCCTGGGACCTGTGGTTGGTATTTTCGGGATCATTCTGGTCGCCGCCGGCATCGGGTTGGCAATCTACGCCAGTCGCCTGCGAAGCTGAGTTTACTCAACTACCAAGAATTGAATGATATGCCTGGAGCAGGCGCTCCTGGTACTTTTCGGTCTGCCAGCTGGTTACCTGATGACCTGCCGCAACCTGTAAATTATTGGCGACATCCTCATTAACTACAACCGAAAGCAACGCCGCGCCCATCCGGCGTGTATCGCTCTCGCTGAACAGAAAACCCGCCGGGCCAACCAGAGCTTCGGTGCGGGGTGTGGCGTCCGCCACCAACGGCTTTCGGCAGGCCAGGGCATGGCGTAAAGCGCCTCCCCAGGCCGGCGTTTCTCCCAGGTGCAAAACCGCCGAACTGCCGCGGTACACAGCCGGAATCATCCCTCCCGGTACGGACGGTAAGATCTGTAAATATGGGTCGAGCTGGTGCTTCTGAGCCTGTTCCTGCAAAAACTGCCGCGCCTCTACCTGCTCGAAACCCAGGATCACCAGTGGATATAATTCGCCAATCGAGCCGGCTGCCCAGCTCCATATTGCCAATAAACGTTCAACCGACCGCCGATCCTGAGGCCCATGATAAAGCAAATATTCCTGAGGCAAGTCCAGCTCAGCCAGATCCTCATCTTCCGGCGTCTCCACCGGATTAAAATCCGGAGAAAGCAAATCCGGTAGTCGATAAACAGGCGCCTGAATATCCGGAGCAGGCAAAACATCCGGCCAGAATAACCCCTTGATGCCTGCCATGCCGCCTGCGGCGAGGGCCAGCCTTAAGCGCTCTGAGAAGCCACCGGTTGTTCTGCCTGCGGGTAAATTTGCCGGGCTGATAACTACCGGTGTGCGACCCAACAAGGCAGGCGTATGTGTAGTCAGATGTACCAGATCGGCGTTTACCTTCTGCGCAATTCGATTTATTTTTGCTTGCTCCCAGATCAAGCGGTCTTTCCCGGTGGCGGCGACTGGTTCGATCACCTGCTCCACCCGTTCCAGGACAGGGTTATGGCGATTACTTTCGACGGGAAGCGCCTCAGGCAACGCCAGATATAGCTGGATACTCGTTGGGGTACCGGCCAGGAGCTCAAGTAAAAACAGAGCTGCCGGATTACCCGGCTCCCGAGACAGCAACCAGCCATCGAATAAAACACGCACAGACAGCGTCCTTTCCTGAACAGGATTATTAATCAGGGTGGATTTTTATCTATGTTCGATTCTACCCTCGTTTCTTCACCCTTCACCAGCCCTCAGAAAGAAGTCTGACGAAAGCATTTGATATGATAGGGATTGTCCACCGGTTCAATTTCACACATCCATCTGAAGGAGCGAAAGATATGCTCACCCGATTTCTTTTCCAGACCAGTTACCCCACTCCCTCTCCAGGGCCTGCCGAGTTACCTCCCCTGACAGATCCTAATTACATTAACCGGCTGATTGAAGCGGGAATCAATTTTCTACCACGGTTGATCGTCTCTTTACTGATTTTCCTGGCAGGTCTATACCTGGCGCGGTTGTTCAGCAATATCTTACGCCGTGGACTGGAGGCAAGGCAACGCAAAGCACAATTAATCCTGTTATTAACCCGGATTACCTACTGGACGGTTGTGGTGATGGTCACCACAATCGCTTTACAGAACATCGGCTTTAACCTGACTGCATTTCTGGCAGGGTTGGGAATATTGGGCTTTACAGTTGGTTTTGCTTTGCAGGATGTAAGCAAAAACTTTATCTCCGGGTTGCTGATGTTGCTTTCACAGCCTTTTGAAATCGGTGATGCGATTGAAGTCGCCGGTTACCTGGGGGTGGTGCAGGCCATTGAATTGCGCGCCACCGAATTAAAAACATTGGATGGCAAACAGGTGCTGATCCCCAATGCAGAGGTGTTTGCCAACCCGCTGACCAATTTTTCGCGCTACCAACACCGCCGCCTGGAAGTTAAAGTAGGCGTGGCGTATGGTACTGACCTGGAAAAAGCCCGCCAGGTAGCATTAACTGCTATTCAATCTCTGAAAGGTGTGCTCGCAGACCCGGCCCCCTTGCTGGTATTCGATGGGCTGGGCGACTGGGCGATCAATTTCACCCTGTATTACTGGATCGACCAGAGTGAGGCCAGCTATCCGGATCTGGTGGACGCCGGTGTGGTGACGCTTTCGCGTGCACTGCAAGAAGCCGGGATTGAAATCCCCTTCCCTGTTCAGAATGTTCATCTACTCGACCAGCCGGCCTGAAAATTGCATAATCACTGGCGTAAACCGAATGTTATAAAGTCCAGGTTGATGGTGGGCCAGGGATTAACAGCATTATTAGATATTTTCAGCCATTTGCCTGGTAAAATCGGGTTTTACTGTTGAAACATGACTGTTTTATTCGCAAAGGGTAAATTAAAGAGAAGCCAACTATGCGTACGAAAGCCATAAACACCCGCCCAATGCCGTCCCTGGTTGAGATTTTCAACCAGGTGATGCTGGTTTTGTTGGGTGGTTTTTTCCTGTTCACCGGGCTGGTGATCCTCCTGGGAGCGGGATATAACCTGGCGTACAACGGAAAGGTATTCCCCGGGGTCAGTGCGGCAGGAGTGGATCTTTCCGGGCTGGAACCTGCCGAAGCACAGTCACGACTGAGCGCCGCCTTTAACTACCCGATCAATGGGCGCATCGTGCTTCAGGAAGGTGAACAAATCTGGGTTGCCACACCCAACCAGTTGGGGCTGTTTTTCAGCCCGGGCGCCACCGTGCAGGAAGCCATGGCCTGGGGGAGGAAAGGCGGCCCAGCCGCGCGTCTGACCGAACAATTCAGCGCCTGGCAGCGTGGAGCTGCCCTGCCGCCAATGCTGATTTACGATGAACGCCTCGGGCAGGCTTATCTCGAGCAGCTTGCGGCTGAGATTAACCGCCCGACAATCGAGGCCTCTCTGGCAGTGAACGGCCTGGAGGTGATGGTACGTGAAAGTCAGGTGGGGAGAACCCTGGATATCCCCGCCACACTTGCTGCTATCCGAAATCAGGTCGAACGACTCCAGGATGGCATTGTGCCCCTGGTGATAAACGAGCACGCCCCGGCAATTCTGGATGTAACCCAGCAGGCGGATATCGCGCGCAAGATCCTCAGCGCTCCACTGATTCTTTCGATCAAAGACGCCGGTGAAACGGATCCCGGCCCATGGGTGATCGAACCGCAAGATCTGGCGGAGATGCTGACCATCGAGCGCGTCTCGACAGGCGATGGCGATCAGTACCAGGTAGGGTTGGAGACCGCCTTATTGCAGACATTGCTTGAGGAAATCGCTCCCGAGCTTGAACAGGCGCCAGAAAATGCCCGCTTTATATTTAACGATGATACCCGCCAGCTTGAGGTAATCCAGAAAGCCGCCATCGGGCGCAGCCTGCTGGTGGAAGACACTTTGCAGGTAATTAACGAAAAACTGCGCCAGGGCGAGCACGCGGTGAATTTGGTGTTTGACTATCAGAATCCGCAGGTCACCGATGAGGCGACTGCCGAGAGTCTCGGCATTCGGGAACAGGTGCTGACGTACACTTCCTATTTCTATGGTTCCAACGCGGCGCGCATTCAAAATATCACCGCCGCGGCTTCTCGTTTTCATGGGGTGCTCGTACCGCCGGGCGCTACATTTTCCATGGCGGAAGTCCTGGGAGATATCAGCCTGGATAATGGTTACGCTGAAGCGCTGATCATTTACGGAGACCGCACGATCAACGGGGTGGGAGGTGGAGTATGCCAGGTCAGCACCACATTGTTCCGCACCGTGTTTTTCAGCGGCTACCCGATTGTGGAACGACATCCGCATGCCTACCGGGTCTCCTATTACGAACAACGCGCTGATGGCAGCATCAATTCCAACCTGGCCGGGCTGGATGCCACGGTGTTCGTGCCTTACGTGGATTTCAAATTCACCAACGACACTTCTGTATGGCTCTTGATGGAAACCTATGTAAATCCGGCAGCCCGTACACTCACCTGGAAGTTCTATTCCACAAAGGACGGGCGCACGGTAGAATGGGATACAACCGGCCCGCAAAATATTGAGAAACCACCCAAGCCGGTTTATAACGAAAATCCCGAGCTATCCAAAGGCACAATCAAGCAGGTAGATTGGGAAGCGGAAGGCGCAGATATAACCGTCACCCGGACAGTTTACAAAGATGGTCAGGTATATCTGAGCGACACCATTTACACCCACTATATGCCGTGGCGGGCTGTTTATGAATATGGCCCGGGCACCAAAATTCCAAAAGACAACCAAAAAGACGACGATTAAAAAGCAAGAAGGTAAACCATGGCTGAATCTCAGGAATTACCCATCAGCGCAGACCTGCTGGAAATCTTACGTTGCCCGGCATGCGTACGGGAAAAAGAAGGCCTGCTGAAGCTGGTCAAGAACGCCTGGCTGGTGTGCCAGGATTGCGGACGAAAATACCCGATCAGCGATGGCATCCCGGTAATGCTGATCGATGAAGGCGACAAATGGGTCAACACTTCCGAAAATGACTTGCCAGTTCCCCCGCCGCGTCCAGATTAGGAATCCCCAACTTGACCGATAAAAGCGCTCTGGTTTTCGAGCTGACTTGCGGAGATGATACGCGGGCAGAGGCAGCCGCGCAAGCGCTCGCTGCATACCAGGCAGAGGTTATCCCCCTGTTGAAAACTTTGCTTTCCTCTGCGGAGGTGGATACTCGCTGGTGGGCGACGCTCACCCTGGGCTGTATCTCCCACCCCAGTGTCACCCCTCTGCTCCTGCGCTCCTTGCACGATCCACAGACCGAAGTGCGTTATTGTGCGGCCATCGCATTGCGGGAACAACCGGACCCGACAGCCATTCCAGCCCTGATCTCATTTCTGGGGAACCGGGACCCCATGCTCGCCAGATTGGCCGCCGATGCTCTGGCAGCCATTGGCACAGCAGCCACTCCCGCTTTGATTGCCGTGATGGAAAACGGGTCATACCGAGAGGTAATCCATGCCGTTCGGGCGCTTTCCCGTATTGGAGATTATCGCGCCATCCCTGCCCTGTACAATGCCCTGACCCATGATTCAGCCATCATCCAGCATTGGGCGGATAAAGGGTTGGATGACCTGGGAGTGGGTACGCACCTCTTCCACCCCGAATAATCGGGATCTTACAACGCCCAGATCAACCAGAAAAATATCATCAGTAACCCGATCCCAAACCGGACGGCAAAAGAAAGACCCCAACCGGTAATCATACCTTTCAGTGTCCCCAGGGCGGCCTGATGATTTCCCTGCCGGTAAACCTCGTAGGCATAAATTGCCAGCGGCGCGGCGATCAACCCGCCAAAAGGCGGCAGGAGCAAGGTGCCGATAATTCCTGCCAGAAATGCCAGTCCGAGTCCCAGCCAGGAAGCGCCGCTTTTTTTTGCGCCGGCCCCCATGAGGAGGTTATCTGCCAGGGAACCGGCGATCATAAAAACCGTAATCAGACCAAACATCCAGCCTCCAAGCACACCGAATCCATTCAACAGCCCGTAAATCAGCGCCGCCATCCAGATAATAAACGGGCCGGGCACGAAGGGGATCAGCGAACCCAGCAAACCGGCTGCCATCGCCAGGAAGGTAAGGACATTCAGGGTCGTCAGCGCCCATTGTGGCATGGTTAAGCTTCTTTCCGATTTTCCACGGGCTGAATGACCTCCACGCCGCCCATCCACGGGCGCAACACCTCCGGCACCACCACCGAACCGTCTTCCTGCTGATAATTCTCCAACACTGCGATCAACGTCCGTGGCAATCCCAATCCCGAGCCATTCAAGGTATGCACAAAGCGCGTCCGGCCGCCGTCTGCGGGGCGGTAACGGATATTCGCCCGGCGCGCCTGGTAATCTCCGGCGTTCGAGATCGATGAAACCTCCAGCCACTCCTGCACGCCCGGCGACCAGACTTCGAGATCGTAGGTGCGCTGCATAGCGAAACCCAGGTCTCCGGTGCATAATTCCACCACCCGGTAAGTCAATCCCAGCAAAGCACAGGTCTCCTCGGCATCCGCCAGCATTTTGGCATGCTTGTCAGCGGAGTCTTCCGGAAGGCAGTAGACATACATTTCAACCTTGTCGAACTGGTGTCCGCGTTTGATACCGCGCACATCCCTGCCCGCGCTCATTTTTTCACGGCGGAAACAGGGAGTATACGCAGTAAAGGCCAAGGGTAGGTCTGCCTCTTCCAGAATTTCATCCATGTACAAACCGGTGAGCGGCACCTCCGCCGTCGGGACCATCCACAGGTCTTCTTCAGCATCGCGATACAGGTTATCGTAAAACTTAGGCAATTGCCCGGCAGCGATCAGGGTCTGTTCTTTTACCATAAACGGAGTGTATTTTTCGGTGTATCCCTGGCGGATGTGTAAATCCAGCATCCAGGCGATCAACGCCCGCTGCAGGCGCGCCCCTGCCCCGCTGAGCACATAAAACCGCGAACCGGTGATTTTGACGCCACGCTCGAAATCCAGGATACCGAGGTTAACCCCCAGCTCCCAATGAGGTCTGGCTTCGAAGGGTAACGTACTGGGTTCGCCCACCGTGCGCACCACGCGGTTTTCGCTTTCATCCTTACCGTAAGGCACCTGCTCATCCGGCAGGTTGGGAATGGTGAGTAAAAGCTGGTTCAGGTCGGCTTCTACCTGGTGCAGATCTTTTTCCAACCCGGCGATGCGGTCGCCGACCAGGCGCATGGCTTCGATTTTCGCCTGTCGTTCAGCCGGGTCTTTTATCCGGCTTATCTCTTTCGAAACCTGATTGCGTTCGGCTTTAAGCGTCTCCACCTGCAAAATCAATTGCCGGCGGCGTTCATCCTGCACCTGCACTGTGGACACGATCTGGGGGTCCATCTGACGATCACGCAACGCCTTACGCACCACGTCCGGGTTTTCGCGAAATAAATTGATATCCAGCATGGTTACACCTCCAGAAAATAAAAATATAAAACCCCCTCGCCAGCAGGACGAGGGGGCGGACACCCGCCCTGAAAGTGGGAGGATTTTGGTGTTCGGGGGCTGTTTCACAACCCCCGAACACCAAAAAATACCCTCTTCTTTGGGGCAGGTGGGAAGAAAAAGGCCATTTCTTCCTGCCTGTCCGCCCCTAAGCCAGCAGGACGAGGGGGCGCTCGTGGTGCCACCTGCTTTTACCATGCGTAAAATCCACACGGCCTCATTCACACGCTAACGGGTGCCCCGGCCTCCTTTACAGCGGGTTAAGCACGCTCCTGCAAGAGGCAACTGGCCCACACCAGATGGGAGAGCCGGCGGAGTGGAAATTCCGCTTTGCCTGTCTGCCTCGCACCTGCCGGCAGTTCTCTGCTCAGGCCGAAGCGGAAGAAATCTCCGCGCTGTTTTTGTTGAGGGCATTATACCCAAACCATTAAGCCTGTCAAGCGAGACTAATCTTCGCGCTCGCGCAGGTGCGGAAACAGGATCACCTCGCGAATGTTCGGGCGGTCGGTGAATAACATCGTCAACCGGTCCACACCCATCCCAAAGCCGCCGTTGGGCGGCATGCCATAACGCATGGCGCGCAGATAATCCTCATCCATGGGATGGCGTTCCTCATCATCCGCTGCATATTCGCGCCCCATCTCCAGAAAGCGGGCTTCCTGGTCCAACGGGTCATTTAATTCGGTGAAAGCATTGCATAATTCCATCCCGCCCATAAATCCTTCGAACCGCTCCACTGTGGACGGGTCGCCGGCTTTACTTTTCGCCAGGGGGGAAATATCACGTGGATAATCGTACATAAAGGTCGGCTGGATCAGGTTTGGCTCCACATAATCTCCCAGCATGCCATCGATCAGCTTCCCGCGCGTGGCTGTGGGAGAAGCTGCCAATCCTTTTGCCTGCATGGCAGCGCGTAATTGATCGGCGGTAGGATATGCATGGATGTCGATCCCAACAGCCTCCAGAATCGCCTGGCTGAGTTGAACCCGCCGCCAGGGTTTCTCCAGGTCGATAACCTGCCCCTGATATTCGAATTGGATGCGCCCCAGCGCCTGCCTGGCGGTATAACGCAGCATCTCTTCGGTCAAATCCATCACTTGCTGGTAATCGGCGTAGGCCCAATAAAACTCGAGCTGGGTAAACTCCGGATTATGCTTGAAAGACACCCCTTCATTGCGGAAATCTCGCCCGATCTCGTACACCCGTTCATATCCGCCCACCAGAAGGCGTTTTAAATACAATTCAAAAGAGATGCGCAGGTACAGGTCCTGATGCAGCTGGTTGTGGTGGGTGATAAACGGGCGGGCGGCTGCGCCGCCGTATATCGGCTGCAAGATTGGCGTTTCCACCTCCAGAAAGCCCTGCCCGTCCAGGAAATCGCGCAGAGCGCGCAGGATGGCTGCGCGGATGCGGAATATCTGGCGTACCTCCAGGTTTACCGCCAGGTCGGCGTACCGCTGGCGATAACGAAGCTCCGGATCGGATAACACCGCGTGACGCACAACTTCGCCATCCACAACCTCATCCTTGGCGGCTGGCAATGGCGTGATTGCTTTGGAGATTATGCGGAAATCCTCCAGGCGCAGGGTAATCTCGCCAGAGCGGGTGCGGAACAGCTCACCGCTGGCCTCGATAAAATCGCCCAGATCGAAATATCGATTGAATAAGTCGACCTTTTCCTGCCCCAGATCATTCGAGCGTAGAAAAAGCTGCAAACGTCCGCTGCCATCCTCAACATGCGCAAAGGTAATTTTGCCCATCGGGCGCATCGAGCGCAAGCGACCGACGACAGTAACCTTCAGATTCTCGGGTGCGTCGCCATTCACCTCCGCTGCCGTATAGGCTGCCAGCGCCTCCTGGGTGGTGTGCGTGCGCTCCACACGGTGGGGGTAGGGTTCTAATCCTGCCTCACGCAGCCGCTCGATTTTTTCCAGACGATTTTTTTCCAGCTGGGTATATTCTCTTGACATATTCCGCTTCCGTCACCGCTGAGGGTCTGAATAAAACTCAGACCGATTATAGTTGAAAAAAGTCCCGCACCGGGCTCAGGTGCGGGACTTGTAAATGGTTAATGGCTCAGAAACTATTCCAGCTTCACAATCTGCACCGTGAACGAACCCTGGGGAGCGTCAACCGTAACTTTGTCGCCAACGCGCTTGCCCATCAGGGAACGTCCCAGCGGGGATTCGTTGGAGATTTTGCCTTCTCGGGGGTTGGCCTCCGCTGCGCCTACGATCACGTATTCTTCTGGCTCCATCCCATCTTCCTGGATGGTTACCCGGCTGCCGACTGTTACCAGATCTGCCGCTTCAGGAGCGTCGACCACACGCGCCTTGGAAAGCAAAATTTCCAGCTCTTTGATGCGGCCCTCAACAAAGGCCTGCTCATTTTTAGCGGCTTCATATTCAGCATCTGGATCGACACCCAGATCCCCGCCTTCCAATGCTTCATGCAGACGTTCTGCGACCTCCTGACGACGCTTTGTGCGCAGGTATTCGAGCTCTTCCTGAAGTCTGTTGAACCCCTCGCGGGTCAGGTATGAGGTTGCCATGATACTTTCCTTCATTTGTATTTTTTTGCCCGAAACCGCAGGTTTCAGGGCTGATAACACTCTTTAAGGATTCAGGTGATTAAGAATAAGAAAGCCACTTCGTAAATACTGTTGAAGTGCCTTACCACGCTCTACTGAAAACGCTTTCAGTAGTTAAAAAACCAGACGCGGCGTCCGAAAGGCTCTCCGCCTGCCTGCGCCGCACGCAGATTTTAGCATAAATTATATACAAAGGCAAGCCAGCATACCTTGCTTATCTGAAAACTCAGCTAACTCTCAGATTTCAGGCGGTGCCAAAGCGTAACACCGCCTTGCCTTAATGCATATTCCAACACAGCGTTCAACATGGATTCTTTGCTCTTCCAAAATGTGCTGATCTGAGATGAATAGGCTGCAATAGCAGATTGCCAGGCGGATATACCTTCCGCAGAAAGCGGGAATACCCTTCTTTCCCAATCCTCATCGCCTGGCGGGCGAAATTCCTGGCTGGCAGCATAAGGGTAATCTGGATAATAAGCGTAAATTCCGCCATATGCTTCCGCAGCCTGGCGAGTGAGCTGATGATCCACGTGGTTACCCAATGCCAACGGGCACACCAGGCGCGCCTCCATAGGCAGGGCGGTAGCCAGATCGTTAGCCAGTTCGGTGACCAACCCTTGATCGGCGGGGTGTAATTCCCCAAACAGCGTTTCTTCGGATGGATAAAGAAATTCTGCCGGCGTTCCAGGCGCCAGGCGATAAATACAATCGGGAATGGGAAAATAACGCGGCGTGGCATTCACCACCTTGCAGGCAGCCCGATCCTCAGCTTTGCGTTTCCGGATCACTTCCGCTCCGACCTGCCAGCGAGTATGCAAGCTGCGGGCAAACGGGCTGACCTCGCCGTCCGGAATGTCGCCCGCGCAGACCGTCCAGATTTCCACCCTTTCCCGGCGTAAAGTCTGCTCCCAGATTAAGCCCCCACAGGAGAAAATCACATCGTCGAAATGAGGTGAGAGATAAATCCAGGTCATGGTCACCCACCCGCGGCTTTCCTTGATTCACTCGTACCCTAATGTTATCATTATCCCCTGATTGGAAAACCGGTATGCTGAATCAAACAGCGAGGCGCAAACGCATCCGCTCGATCCTGGTGACAATTATCCTGGTGACCATCCCTTGTTATTGCACAGGCCTGATAATCATGCAATTAACGCCAGACGCGACGCCCATTCCAACCCGCACGCCTCCGGTAACCTTTACCTGGACACCCAGCCCGACAATAACCTGGACGCCCATTTTTCAACCACCGGGAGAAACCCAAACCCCCACACAAACCAGCACACCCACATTGACCCCGACCGCCAGCCGCACACCCACCCAGACGCTGACCCTGGGCCCGATCCTGTTGACCCCCAGCCCGACCCTGCCTGCGACTGCCACGGAGACTCCCACCGTCACACCAACGGAGCCCCCACCCAGCCCAACGCCGGTCCCGCCCACGCCGACAGCTACCGAAGCGCCGGCCAACCAGACTCCCGCGCCCTCTGATACTCCCGATACCAGTTCTCCCTGAAAGCAGCCACCCGATGACCGATCCTATTGAATTCCTGAAACAATTAATCTCCGCGCCAGGTTTATCGGGTTACGAAGGCCCGGTACGCGAACTAATTCAAAATGCCTGGCAGCCCGTAACCGACCGCCTGAATGTCAGCCGCCTGGGCAGCCTGCACGGCCTGAAAAGCGGCAGCGGTGCAGAACCACGACCATCTATCCTGATTGCCGCCCATATGGATGCGATCGGGTTGATGGTGACTTCGCAGGTGGATGGTTTTCTCCGTGTCACAGAAATCGGGGGGATTGACGCCCGCGTCCTGCCGGGTCAACTGGTAACTGTCCACGGGCGCCGCGACCTTCCCGGAGTCGTTGTCCAGCCTCCCGATCGCCTGTTACCAGATGAAGTTCAGGGCGGCCCGGTACCCCTGGAAGAACTGCTGGTCGATACCGGATTACCCGAGCGAGAACTGCAACGGCAGGTACGCCCCGGAGATCTGGTGTCTTTTGCTCAACCGCCTTTGGAACTGGGGGACGATGTCCTTGCCGGGCATTCACTCGATAACCGCGCTTCCGTCGTCGCCCTCACCATCTGCCTCGAGCTGCTTAAAGATCGCCAGCATAGCTGGGACGTCTGGGCGGTCGCCAGCGCTCAGGAAGAAGAAACTCTGGGTGGAGCGTTGACTTCCGCCTACGATTTGCAGCCTGCCCTGGCTGTGGCTGTGGATGTTACTTTTGGGAAAAGCCCAGGAGCAAACGATTACAAAACATTCCCGCTGGGTAAAGGGCCTACCCTGGGCTGGGGCCCCAATATACATCCAAAATTACATCAAGAATTCAAGAAACTGGCTGATCGACTTGAAATCCCCTATGCAGTGGAGGTCATGCCATTGCATTCCGGAACCGATGCGTATGCGCTCCAGATTGCGGCCGAGGGCATCCCTGCCATGGTGGTAAGCATCCCCCTGCGTTATATGCACACCCCGGTTGAAATGGTCACCTTCAAAGACATCCAGCGCACCGGGCGCTTGCTGGCCGAGTTTATCTGCAGCCTGACCCCCGAATCGATGCAATCCTTCAATTGGGACGAATAAGCCATACTCCCGGCAATTGACCTGCCTCTCACTCAAGAAAGATAGAACATGCCTGAAAACAGCCAAGCAAATACCCCTACCCGCATCACCCCTGCGCAAATCCGCATGTTGGAACGGTTATGCAATGCCTGCGGGGTTTCCGGCGATGAAGGCGAGGTGCGCCGTATCGTCCTGGAGCACATTCGGGAATACGCCGACGAAATCAAGGTCGATGCGCTGGGAAATGTGCTCGCCACCCGCAAAGCGATTGGAGAAAGAAAAGGGAAAACTGGACAGGTTTTGCGGGTACTGGTTGCCGCGCATATGGATGAAGTCGGTTTTATGATTACCAGCGACGAGGGGGATGGATTCTACCGCTTTCAGACGGTGGGAGGGGTGGATATCCGCCAGCTGGCGGGGAAACCGGTTTGGGTCGGCAGCGAGCATATCCCGGGCGTTATCGGGGCTAAACCGATCCACCTGACAACTGCCGGGGAGCGCAAAAACAACATTTCGCTCGACAATTTACAGATCGACGTCGGGCCATCCGGCAAAAAGGTTAAGCCGGGCGACCGGGCTGTCTTTGCCACTTCCTTCAGCCGCCTCGGACCCAGCCTGCGCGCCAAAGCCCTGGATGACCGGCTGGGCGTCGCCACCCTGATCGAATTATTTAAATCCCCCCCGCCGGGAATCGATCTTCTGGCGGCTTTTACCGTTCAGGAAGAAGTCGGATTACGCGGCGCCCGGGTGGCGGCTTATGCCCTGGACCCGGACCTGGCGCTGGTACTGGATTGCACACCGGCGCTGGATTTACCCACCTCAGACGGCGAAGAAAACACCCGGTATAACACACGCCTTGGATTTGGGCCGGCGATTTATATCGCCGATTCGTCCACCCTTTCCGACCCGCGCCTGATCCGTCACTTTGTGGATGTGGCCGAAAGCCTGAGCATCCCTTATCAATTCCGCCAGTCAGGTGGTGGCGGCACCGATGCAGGTGCCATTCATAAAGCCCGTGCCGGCATCCCCAGCCTGTCCATTTCGGTTCCCGGGCGATACCTGCACACTGCTGCAGCCCTGGTGCGCGTCACCGACTGGCAATTCGCAATGCAGCTGGTTTACACCGGGCTCAGCCGGCTAGACCCTCAAATCCTGCAGGCAGAACGTTGAGCAGGATAATCACGGATGTGACCTCAGGAGCGCAAATGAAAGCTTTAATCCAGAAATTAATCGAAACCCCCGGCCCTTCCGGTTATGAAACCCAGGTGCGCAACTTGATCCGCGCCGAGGTGGAATCCTTTGCAGACGAAATCCGCGTCGATAACCTCGGAAACCTGATCGTACGCAAAGGTCAGCGCCAGGAAAATGGCCAGAAAATCATGCTTTCTGCCCACATGGATGAAATCGGGGTGATTGTCACCCATATCGACGAAAATGGCTTTTTGCGCTTTACCAATCTGGGCGGTGTACGTGTTCTCAACCATGTTGGCGGACGTGTTCGCTTTTTAGACGGTACCCTCGGCGTGATCGGGATGGAAAAGCCCAAGGATACGCAAAAAATTCCTTCAATGGAGAACCTGTTTATCGATGTGGGCGCGACCACCAAAGCCGATTGCCCGGTGCGTATTGGAGACGTGGCGGCATTTGACCGGCCATTCGCAGCGCTGGCGGGAAAATCCGGAGGCGAACGACTGGTATCCAAAGCCATGGATGATCGCATCAGCGTGGCGATCCTGATCGAAACCCTGCGCCAGACGAATAACACGCCGCACGAATTGTTTTTCGTGTTCACTGTTCAGGAAGAGGTCGGCGTGCGCGGCGCAACCACAGCCGCTTATGGCATTAACCCGGATCTTGGCCTGGCAGTAGACGTCACTTTAACCGGCGATACTCCCCGCGGCATCACCATGGACGTCGCTCTGGGGAAAGGACCGGCCATAAAAGTACGCGATAGCGGCATGCTGGCCGATCCCCGCGTGGTCGCATGGATGGTGCAGACCGCAAAAAAGACGCGTATTCCTTACCAGCTCGAAATCCTGGACGGTGGATCTACCGATGCGCGCGCCATTCAGTTGAACCGCGCCGGCGTCCCGGCAGGCTGTCTGTCCATACCCTGTCGTTATGTTCATTCGCCTTCAGAAATGGTGGACCTGGGCGACGTTCAGGAGGCTGTGCGCCTGCTGGTCGCTCTGCTTTCCAACCCGGTAAACCTGTAATGAACTTTATTTCTGGAAACGCCTGGAGCCGGTTGAGTCTGTTTCTTATTATTCTCCTGATGACAGGTTGCAGTCAATTGCCCATACCCGGTTTGGATCTGAACCAGCAGACAGGCGAGGTATTGCCCAGCGCAACACCGATTACCACCCAGGCGCCGGCAACTCCTTCGCCGGAAGCAAGTCCTTCTCCTGCCGCGGTAACTCTGCGTATCTGGTTGCCGCCGGAGTTCGACCCGGAGGCCGGCACGCCTCATGGCGATTTGTTGAAGGCGCGCCTGGATGAATTTCAACAGCGTCGCCCCAATGTCAAAGTTGAAGCCCGTATCAAAGAAATTGAAGGTCCGGGTGGAATGATCAACACCCTGACCACGGCCAGTTCAGCCGCCCCACTGGCTTTGCCCGACCTGGTGGCCTTACCGCGGCGGGCTGTCGACCCGGCTGTGCAAAAAGGACTGCTGTATCCTTTCGAGCATCTCGGCGAATTGGCTCAGGCAAACTGGTTCGAATACACCCGCACAACCAGCGATGGAGGCAATATTGTGTACAGCCTGCCATTTGCCGGGGACACACTGGTGCTGGTTTACCGCCCTGAACTGATTGAAACACCGCCGCTTTCCTGGGAGGCTCTGCGCCAGATCCAGTATCCTTTATTATTTCCGGCTGCCAGCCCGCAGGCTTTTTTTACCCTGGCGCTCTACCAGGCTTCCGGAGGAGAAATTCAGGATGAAGATGGGCGCCCCATGCTTCAACAGGGACCTCTGACCGGTGTTTATATTTTTTACCAGCAGGCTTCCTCCGGGGAGCAAATGCCCTTCTGGCTCACCCAGTTTGAAACCGATCAGCAGGTCTGGCAGGCTTACCAGGAGGGACGCGCCCCCATGGCGGTAACCTGGCTTTCCAATTACCTGACTGAACGCCCGGACGATAGTGAAGTCAGCCAGATTCCCACGCTCGACGGAAATCCATTTACACTGGCGACAGGGTGGGGCTGGGTCCTGCCCAATCCAGATCCCACTCGCCGGGAGCTGAGCACTGAGCTGGCTGTTTTTCTATCCGAGGCCAGTTTTCTTGGTCGTTGGACTCTGGCTTCGGGTTATTTACCCCCACGGCAAGAGGTGCTGGATAACTGGTTTAATGTCCCCCTGCAAGCCCTGGCGCAACAAATGATCCGCGCCGCCTACCCTGTACCCTCTCCAGATATCCTGGGCGTGCTCGGACCGGCCTTACAGGAAACCACCGGCGAAGTGCTGAAACAGCAGGAGACGCCTTCCAATGCTGCCGAGCAAGCCATCAACCGGGTAAACAGCCCCTGAGAACCCATCGCCCGTCCTGAATGTACTACTTGACGCTGTCTCCAGGCCGGTGTTATGATGCTTTCTGAGGTATATACGATCTGATGATCCCTACCGAATACGATCCTGACGATCCCTTGCATCAACGTCCCGGATCGTTATCCCCTGAGAAAAGAATAGATCCCCCATCCGAAGCTGTGCCTGATCAGGCGAGTCCCTTCGAATTAATCTGGGGACAGTTGGCGCGTTGGGGCCTGGCTGAACCTGCTTTGCGGCTTGGCACCCATGCGCTCACTATTCTGGCTGTCCTGCTGGTTGTCTGGGGAGCAAGTGAATTTTTCCAACAGGTGAATACCAGCGAACTGCAAGGCAACCCGGTTGGGGTTCAGGCCGCGGAAATTCCAACCGCCACACCCACGCCATTGCCTCCCCAACTGGCGCCTCTGCCAGATATGCCGGTTTACGGACGGTTGGCCATCCGGCGGCAGGTAATTATGAACACCGGCGCTGTCGGGCGCAACCGGCAGGAAATCATCACCTACACCGTCCAGGAAGGCGACAACCTGTTTGCCATCGCCGAGAAATTTGGATTAAGCCCGGAAACCGTTCTGTGGGGTAATTTCCATATGCTGGCAGACGACCCACACAATTTGCGCCCGGGCCAGGAGTTGAACATTCTGCCGGTGGATGGCACTTTGTACGAATGGCAACCCGGAGATGGACTAAACGCCGTGGCACGTTTCTTTGGGATAACCCCGGAAGAGATCATCGGCTGGCCGGGCAACAACCTCGACCCTGCCACGATTGGCGATTATGCCCACCCTAATATCGAGACCGGGACCATGCTCGTGATCCCCGGGGGCAGGCGTGAGTTTGTCACCTGGAGCGTACCCCGTATCACGCGTGAAGAACCAGCCGTGGCGCAGGTGCTGGGTTCGGGTAGTTGCAGCGCGGTCACCAGTGGTCCGGTAGGGATGGGTGCATTTATCTGGCCGGCCAACAACCACTTCATTTCCGGTTATGATTTCGCGCCTGCCGCCAACCATTACGGTATCGATATCGATGGAGACCTGGGAGACGCCGTTTACGCCGCAGATGGAGGGGTGGTGGTATATTCCGGCTGGAACGACTGGGGGTATGGCAACATGGTGGTAATCGATCATGGGAACGGCTGGCAATCATTATATGCCCACCTGAATGCCATGAATGTGGACTGCGGAAGTTTTGTAAACCAGGGCGACCTGATCGGCGCCTTTGGCAGCACCGGCAACTCCTCTGGCCCGCACCTGCATTTCGAATTGCTCAGTGACCAGTACGGAAAAGTCAATCCCTGGAATTTCTTACCCTGATCGACCAGACTTTCCTTGACGCGTTTCGCCGTAGATGTTAGCATGCCCACGGAGGCGATCTGCAAATGCCACGCAAACGAGTGGAAAATATCCCGGATACCCCCGAACAAGTGAATTTACCGGAAACGCAAACGGATGCGGATCTGATCCCGGTTGCGGAAAATGGGGAGTCTGAGGACCATTCCCCCGGCGAAATAACACCGGTGCCATCACCTGCAACCGGTGGAAATGGGCGCCGGGTATTAGCAGCCGCAATAAAGGGAATCACTTATGCTCTGCTCGTATTTGTGGTGGTGTTGCTGGCTTTGATTGCCCGC
This sequence comes from Anaerolineales bacterium, assembly GCA_020061145.1. Classification (GTDB taxonomy): domain Bacteria; phylum Chloroflexota; class Anaerolineae; order Anaerolineales; family DRKV01; genus JAGUYX01. Next base: position 30,187 of record JAGUYX010000160.1, read on the forward strand.
GAACGGATTTTGCAAGGCCGGGGTGGCGCCGCCGAACCGGCTGTTTTAGAAGCAGAGGCAGCGTTCTCCACTCCGACCGCTGAGGAAGAACATTCTGAGTTTGCTGAGATTGTTTTACCTCCCCTGGCGCTTGATCAACCGGTTGCTTACCAGGGGATTCCCCGCCTGCCGAATTTGCATACGACCGTCCCAACTCGCCCGCGCGTGGAAGTAATTACCTACACCGTGCAAGTGGGCGACACCCTGTTCAGTATTGCCGACAAATTTGGCCTCAAGCCTGAAACTGTCTTATGGGGGAACTTTGAAACCCTGGAAGATAATCCACACCTGTTGCGTCCTGAGCAGGTTTTGAACATCCTGCCGGTAGACGGCACCTATTATCAATGGGCGGAGGGGGACACCCTGCAGGCCGTGGCAGAGTTCTTCGACGTTGAGCCACAGGCCATTCTGGAATATCCGGGCAACCGCTTCGACCTGACCGAAACCAGCCTGGAAAACCCGGGGATCGAAGCCGGCAGGTGGTTAATCATCCCGGGCGGCAAACGGGCGCTTAAAGATTGGGGGCCGCCGGCGATCACCCGCAGCAATCCCGCTTCCGCCAGTTACTATGGCGCCGGGCACTGCGGCTCAGTATACGAAGGCGCCATTGGCACCAGCACCTTTGTCTGGCCGACCATCTCGCATACCATATCCGGCTACAGCTACAATCCGGGCGTCCATCCGGCGATTGATATCGCCGGATCAGAAGGAACTCCGGTTTACGCCACCGATAGCGGGGTGATCGTTTATGCCGGGTGGAGTAACTATGGCTACGGCTACCTGATCGTGATCGATCATGGAAATGGCTGGCAATCCGCTTACGCCCACCTCAGCGCGGTCAGCGTGGGCTGTGGTCAGAGCGTGTTCCAGGGCGGTACAATTGGGGCGGTGGGTAATACCGGCAATTCTTATGGCGCTCACCTGCACTTCGAGCTGGTCTACGGCGGCGCCAAGCTGAATCCGCTGGATTTCTTACCCTGAACCGGCATGAGCTTCTTCAAAAAGCTGGTTACCCTGTTTAGTGGCTCGTCTGCTATCCCAACGGAGAGCTATTGGATCGAAGCGCGGTGTAATCGTTGTGGGGAGACACTGCGGACACGGGTGGATTTGCAACACGACCTGAGCGCCGACTATGACATTGAAGCCGGGGAAACAGGGTATTTCTGCCGCAAACTCCTGAGCGGGGATGGCAAGAATTTATGTTTCCAGACTATCGAGGTAACTCTGCGCTTTAATGGCAGTCGACAAATCATCAGCCGCGAGATCAGTGGTGGTATGTTCAGCGACGAAGCAACATCGGGCTGAACCCCAGGTCTGTCAGGCAGTCTCCAATCGCGCGGCCAGAAAGGGCACCAGCATTTCGTCGGGGTGCAAACCGCCATGCCTGCCCAGCAAGATGTTTTCACCTGCGGCCCACCACAGATACATTTTTCCGGTAGGGATAACAATCAGGTCCCCCAGGCGCTCCAACAGGCGGGGATGGGGTTTGCCTGTGCCGAATAAACCACTTTCCGCCAGGTAGGCCGCGTCGTTCACCTGGAAACCTCCACGCCAGGTACGCTCGAAATATTCGCGCACCGCCTCCACCTGACCGGCGCGTGGGAAAAGATACATCAGGCGGTTTTCACCCGTGGGCGGCAGGTGCAACCGCCGGGCGAGAGACACATGCCCGCGCAGCTCGAAAAACGGGTCCGGATCGGTTTGCAGCATACCATGATCAGCTGCCAGGATCACCATTGTATCTGCACGGCGCTCTGGAGATAGTTGTTCCCAAAAGTAACGTTCGAATGCCAGAGAAAATTGGCTGAAACCGGAAGCCACATACTCGCTATCAGGCCCATGCCGGTGACCGAAATAATCCAGATCTCCCCAATACACCCAACTATACGTTCTTTGCGCCGGGCGGTTTTCCAGCGTCCGGCGAACCCCGATCCACAGGTCAGCAGCAGAGTTGAAGGTATGCACGCGCACCTCCTTGAACAGCATCTGGGAAAGCCCGGAGCGGGCGATGGTATAGTGCTGGAAGGCATTTACCTGCACGTGGTGAGCGGTCAGGTGTTCGCCCAGGGTGGGGAAGGATAGATACTCCAGCGGGTTGAAACCGGCATGGCGTAAACTGCCAGCCAGCCCGTCAAAGCTCGCCGGAGCATGCTGGATGGTATTCACCACCATACCGTATTCTTTCATCCACATTTCATAGCCCATCACGCCGTGTTCGTAAGCGCTGCGCCCGGTCCACAGAGTGGTCAGGGCGGCGCTGGTGGTGCTGGGCACGATGGAGGTAAGCGGGGCAAACACGCCTTGCTGCGCCAGCCTGCTCCAGACCGGGGTGGTGCCGTCCGCCATCCAGCGCTGGAGACGTTGGAAGGAGAGGCTATCCACCAGCACCAGGACCACGTGGCGGAGGTTATCGCCCAGAGGTTCGATCAGGCTGGCATCCAACGAAGCCGAGGCGATCGAGGGAACTCCGAGCAGGGAACAGACGGTCGCCGGCAGGTTCAGGATCGAAGCTCCCGGATAATTTGGGTAAATGACTTCATTCGAAGCCAATAGAAAACCCGGCAGGCGATATTTATACAGTTCCGCTAACTTTTCAGCGGTCAGATCGACCATGGCAGGCACTCCTTCCCTTGTTATAATGCAGGCCTATGTTTGCCTATCGTGTAATCTTACCGCGTCTGCGGATTTCTACTCGTTTCCTGAGTCTTTTACTGACCGGCGTAATCCTGGGTTTGCTGAGCGCTTGCAGCCAGGAAATTTCAGAAAACCGGCTCACCCTGACCGCCACGCCCGGCGCCGATCGAACGCCTACCCCCAACAGCCGCACGGTGGGTTCATTAACCCCAACTGGCACACCCATCCCTCTACCTCGCTCCACGCTGGAAGTCAGCCCTGACGAACTGGATGGGGTAAAAATCGAGGTCTGGTTTTTCCAGCCAGAGGAAGAATTCACCCCTCTGCTGCGCGCCTTCAACCAGGACAACCCCTGGGGTATTCAGGTGCTTCCCCGAAAGTTTGGCAATGCCAGTGACCTGGAGCAGGCCTTGCAGACGGTAAGTGAGTCTGATGCCGGGCCGGTGGTGCTGGGGTATGCCGACCAGCTCAGGCGTTGGTGGGAAGCGGGCATTCTCACCGACCTGAACCACTACGTGCTTGATCCTGACGTAGGTTTAAGCGCCGCAGAGCAGGGTGATTTTCTGGATATTTTTTGGGGACAGGACGTTGCGGAAACCGGGCGTCTGGGAGTGCCTGCCCGGCGAGAGGCGCGTTTCCTCGTGTACAACCAGACCTGGGCAACCGAACTGGGATATTCGATGCCCCCAACCAGCCCGGAAAGACTGGAATCTCAGGCCTGTGCAGCCAATGCCCAGAAGAAAGCCGATAACGAGGTGCAAAATGATGCTTTTGGCGGCTGGCTGGTAGATACCCGCCCGGAGACGCTGCTGGCCTGGTTGCATGCCTTTGATGCCAACCCTTCCCTGCCCAACGAGAGAGGCTATCGCTTCGATACGCCCCAGGCTGAGGAGGCATTCAGCTATTTAAAAAATTTACTGGATGCGAACTGCGCCTGGGTCAGCATCGCCCCTTATCAGGATGAACCGTTTGCCCAACGGCAGGCTCTGCTGGCGTCTGCCAGCCTGGTCGACCTGCCCTTCATCGCCGGGGCATTTGAGGCGGCTTCCAACCCGGATGAGTGGACAACCCTCCCTTTCCCGTCCACCGCTGGCGGCTCGCTGCTGCCGGTGTATGGGCCTTCCTTTGCCCTGCGGGGAGACGTCAGTCCCGAAAACCAGCTGGCAGGCTGGCTGTTCATTCGCTGGATGGTTTCTCCCGCCACTCAGGCCTTCTGGACGCGCCTCGACGGGTTCTTTCCGGTGAACCAGGCAGGGCGGGATTTACTCGCTGACTACGCCGCCGCTCATCCACAATGGTCAGCCGCCTGGGATTTGCTCCCGTATGCTTTCACCGAACCGCCGCTGGCGAGCTGGGGCGAGGTGCGCTGGATTTTGCAGGATGCCGGCACCCAGGTATTCCGCTCCTATTTCACCCTGGAGCGCATACCGGCCACCCTGGAAGAATTGGAACGCACTGTCATGGAAATCACCCGGGAGAACCCTTGAACGACAACACCTTATCTAAAGTGAGCATTTACACCGATGGCGCCTGCCTGGGCAATCCCGGTCCGGGCGGTTGGGCTGCGATATTACGCTCAGGCGAGCATGAAAAGGTGCTCACCGGTTTCGAAAAACAAACCACCAATAACCGTATGGAGCTGACTGCCGCCATCCAGGCGCTGGAATCGCTCAAACGACCCTGCGAGGTGGAAATTTATACCGATTCGGAATATTTACGCCGGGGAATTACGGAATGGCTGCCGGCCTGGCGTGCCCGGGGCTGGAAACGTAAAGGGGGCAGCCTGGCCAACGTGGATTTATGGCAGGCGCTGGATGCTGCTGTGAACCGCCACCAGGTGAAATGGAAATGGGTGCGCGGTCATGCCGGACATGTGCAAAACGAGCGTGTGGATCGGCTGGCGCGCCAGGCAATCCGCGCCTGACCGGAGACAAACGCACCTGTGGTCAAGTGCTGGCGTTTTCCTCGGTTTGCACGAGTGGAGAGGCGCAATACTGGCAATACCGGGCGTCCGCATTATTGGCTTTTCCACAAGCCGCGCACAAACGCGCGTTGGCTGCCTCGAGCCGGGGCTCCTTTTTCCTGAACACGCGCAACGGCTGCCTTTTCGATTCCGCCTGACCGGTTTCAAGCTTTGGTTCTGCACCCTGGGTAGAACCTTTCAGCCGGCGCTGGATCAATTTTCGAGCCAGTTCGCGCCCATTGGCAAACGCCTGCCCATACAAACGACCAATCTGTTCGCGGTTCATATGGCGGCCCGTGAGATACCATTGGTAGACCACCCGCCCAACCACGTAGGTGCCAGCGTAGGCGATGGCGACCTTAGGCAGGATGCCATAAGCCGGCACCAGGCCGATCAAGGAGCGGGCTGCCTGCCGCCAGAGAAAACCACTCCCCAGCACGCTGCCAAATTCCGCCAGATACGCCTGCCAGTCCAACGGCAGGCCAAGCGCCAGACCCAGCCGATATACCAGAAAAGCCTGGGCTTTAGTCAACACCACCATATCGGTCACGTTCAATGGCACATTGACCACCGGGATGATTTCCGCCACTCCGGTAGTCAACGAATACGCCGCGTTGGAGGTGCAGGCATCCTGAATCAACTGGCGGGTAACCAGGCTACGGAAAAACGGGTAATAACGCGCCAGCGCCAGAGACCGATCGGCCAGCAAACTCAGTGCCGCAGGCGCCAGTTGTTCCTGTAAAAAGGATAAATCATAAACATCGCCAATAACCCGCCGGATAAACCGGTTACCCGAGGGGGGAACTATTTTGCGCCCGAGTTCGTTAAGGTCATCAGGCGTGTGCAGCACGATCAGGGCGCGCCTGCCGCCGGTCTGCCATTCTGCCAGGATGCCCTGGTCGGTAATCTGCTCCAGCTCTGCCTGGTTCAAAACCAGGATGGAAAGATCGACCGGCAAGCTGCCCTGATCCAGGTAATTGAGGTGGTTCACCGGAATGGCCGCACTGAATTCCTCGCCAGGACGGTCAGGATCATTCCCAAGCTGGTCGGCCAGGTAGCGGGCTGTGCCGGTATCCGCGGCGTAAATTACCAGCACCGGGATTTCTTCGGCTTCGGCGCGGATAGGCCGTACATCGATTTCACCAATCAGGTTCAACAGGTTTTTCCAGCTGCTGAGGCGTGCCAATTTTGTTCCTTTCCATCAACCCGGCATGAACCCCCATTATACATCGGCGGCCCTGGCGTTGTCCGGCGACCTTGAGGCCAAGGTCTCAACCATGCTATACTTCCCCTTCGGTGCTTCAGGGGATTGGAAATAAATCTGAAAATCCGTTTCGCTGATTGAAAGCGGAAATAAGAAAAGGAGTAAATCCGGTGAAAACCCGCGACCAACTATCACATAGCGGCTTTTTCGCACGTTGTTTTTCCTTGTTTGCCCTGGCTTTATTGCTGCTTGCCTCACTTCCGGTGATTGCCGCGCCAGACGAGCCCGAAAACCTCGACCTGATCTCGCTGCACTGGACCACCCAGACGGTGGATTCGTCCGAAAAATATGAACACATGTCCAATCGCAGCCTGCGGATTGCCGGCAGCGGTCGAGTGGGGGTGGCTTTTGGCGGGCGGAAGTTGTATTACGCCCAACGGGATGGCTCAAGCTATGCGGTGACCACGGTAGACAGCAGCTATAACGTCGGCTCACACGCCTCGTTAGCCTTTGATTCAGGCAATAATCCGCATATCAGCTATTTTGACGCCACCAACGGCAAATTGAAATACGCCGCCCGGAACGGCTCGTCCTGGAGCGTGGAAACCGTCCACGCCGCCGGCAGTGGAATTGTCGGGTTATACAGTTCGATCGACCTGGATGGCTACACGCCGTATATTGTTTTTTACGACGCCACCAACCAGGAACTGGGAATCGTGTACAAGTTGTCCGGGGGTTGGATTAAGGAGGTAATTAACACAGTGGGGGATGCAGGTAAATATGCCAGCCTGGACATGGTGGGCAATACACCCCATGTCAGTTATTACAACGCCACCGATGACGCCCTGATGTACGCCACAAAAGTCAGCGGCGTCTGGCAAAACGTGATGGTCGATCGCCGCCTGCCCACCGACCCTGCAGAATGGCGCGGGGTAGGACAGTTCACTTCCCTCATTGTCAATAATTCACAGGCGCACATCAGTTATTATGACGCCATCCGCGGCGACCTGAAATATGCCCGCGTCCGGCAGGATGGCAGCAATTTTGTGATTGACACCGAGCTGGTGTTGAGTATCACCGGACAGAAGGTCGGTTTGTTTACCTCGATTGCCCTCAGTAGCAGCGACCCGTTTATCAGTTTCTTCAATGAAACCACCGATGATCTGATCTATGCATATACGACCGACGACGGCTGGAGATTTTCTACGGTGGCTTCAGACGGGCAGACCGGCCTGTATACCTCGCTGGCAATCGACGGCACTACTCCCTACATCAGTTTTTACGACCTCGAACGCCGGAGGATGCGTGTCGCCCGATTATCCGGGAGCACCTGGGATCTGACCACGCTGCAAACTGCCGGTTATAACGGGCAATATGCCTCCATGCAACTGGACAGCGACGACCGTCCACATATTGCCTATTACGATGATGGCGCCCCAGGTTTACGTTATGCCCGCTGGGATGGCAGCCAGTGGATTTATTGGATCCTGGAACTCGGCCAATCGAACGGGTTGCATGCCTCGCTGGCGCTGGATAGCAACAACCATCCCCATATCGCCTATTACAATGGCGCTACCAACGATCTGCGTTATATTCGCTGGACCGGCTCGGCCTGGACACAAGTGGTGGTGATCGATGAAGATGGCGATGTCGGCAAATGGGCTTCGCTGGCCATCGACTCGAACAATTATCCCCATATCAGTTATTACGACGCAGGTCGACGCAACCTGAAATATGCGCGTTACACCGGGTCAGCCTGGGAAACGCAAACGGTAGACAACACCTTTGACCGGGGTGCCCATACTTCGCTTGCCCTGGACACCTCCAACCAGCCCCATATCACTTATTTTGATGAGGCGAACGACGCCTTGCGTTATGCCTATCTTTCCGGCGGCGCCTGGCAATATGAGGTGATCGACGAGCAATTCAGCACGGGTCTCTATTCTTCTCTGGAAATGGATGCCGGCAACCGGCCCCACGTCAGCTACTACGACTTTACCGCCTATGCCGGGTTGACGCCTAACCTGAAATACGCTTATCGCACCGGCCCGGGCCAGTGGACGGTAGAAACCGTCGATACCAGCCAATCCGCCAACCTGGTTGTGGAAGGCACGGATACCCAATCGCCTGAAACGGTAGATGTGGTTGACGCGGCTGAAACGGTGTTACCCTTTGGGGTGGGCGCCTACTCTTCACTGGCGCTGGATGTCGACGGTCGCCCGCATATCAGTTATTACGACGCCGATAACCAGGATTTACGCTATGCGGTACGGCTGGAGGCGGGCTGGTCTACCCGCCCGGTGTTTACCCCCAATGAGGTCGGGTTACACACCAGTCTGGACCTGACCAGCAGCGGCCTGCCGAAAATCGCCTTCCACGATGCCACGCTGCGCGAATTGAAGCTCGCCACTTCGGCTATTTACGATTATGCCCTCTTCCTGCCGAACGGCTACCGCTAACAAACCGGGCTTCTGGATCTGGTTCCCAGCTTAAATCCATCAGGCTTGCCAGAGTGCCGGCAAGCCTGATCTTTTTGTATTCGAAAATCTACTCAACCGCTGATAAACCGGCGCGTATCCGCCACGCGCAAATCATCCGAATCGTCCGGCAATAACGCCTGGGGATCCGCCTCGATCAATTCTTTCATAATTTGAATCATTTCCGCCAGCGGCAGGGCGCGCAGGATGGCGTTGCCCAGTGTCGCCTGACGGGTAATCAATTCCAGGTAAGGTTCAGCCGCCTGAAACCCATCGGAGGAGCCCGGAAAGCCGGGACATTCCACCACACCTTTGTGAGTCAACGCCCAGCGGACAAATTGCTTTCTACCAGCCAGCTTTTCGGCATAATGCAGGCTGGTATTGGCAGTGTGATCCACGCCGATCAGCAATACCCAACCTCCGCCAGACGCCAACTCAGCAATCGGCGCCAGCGGTTCTTCCAGCGTCTGAGCTTCCAGGGCGGAATCCACACCTACCCCGCTGAAGGACAGGATCGGGTGGCTGGAACGCCGGGAACGCGGCAGGGTGCGCAAACACTCCGCCACCCGGCCCATCAGAGTGTCTGCGGGCATCTCCGGCGAGAAGAATTGCGCCATCTGATTCAGGTCGCCATGGCTGCCATACACGATGCCGTTATCCGGCGGGCCAACCTCGGGCGTCACCATGGTCTTATAGGTAAAAGTGGGCATCATCACGCCGCCGGTCGTCGCCAGAATTGCCCCGAGCACGGTTTCCGCCCCGCCTGCCACCTGACCCAGGGCAGACAGGGAGGCATGGGCAATCACCGGTTTACCGGGGTACAATTCCAACATCGAAAACACTCTGGTCAACTGGCGGTATGAGATCATGGTTACGCTCCGCTTAATCGTAGGTTCATCCCCTGATTTGGTTTGCCGTTAATATTCTACTCGCCCTTCCAGTTTGGTGCACGTTTTTCACTGAAAGCCTGCATGCCCTCTCTCTGGTCCTGGGAGGCAAACAGGAAATGGAACGCCCGGCGTTCCGCCCGCAGGCCATCGCTCAAACTGGTTTCGAAAGCGCGGTTGACCATTTCCTTCCCCAGGCGCACTGCCAGAGGGGCACGAGCGGCTATTTCAGCAGCCAACGCCAGGGCCTCGTCCAAATAACGCTCATCGGGCACCACCCGATTAACCAGGCCAAACTGCAGGGCTTCCTGGGCGTTCAGCGTGCGGTTATTGAGCACCATTTCCATCGCCAGGGCTTTGCCCACCGCCCGCGTCAGGCGCTGGGTACCGCCTGCTCCTGGAATCACCCCCAGGTTGATCTCCGGTTGGCCAAATCGCGCCGATTCCGCCGCCACGATCATATCGCAGGTTAACGCCAGCTCGTTGCCTCCTCCCAGGCACCAACCCGCAACTGCCGCGATTAAGGGTTTGCGCAATTTACCTAAACGGTCGAATGGGGCAATCAAATCCTGCTTCAGCATATCGACCGGCGTCAAATCCATCATTTCCTTAATGTCCGCTCCGGCGGCAAATACCTTCTCATTGCCAGTCAACACCATGGCGCCAATCTGGTCGTCCCGGTCGAAAGCCTCCAGAGCATGCAGCACCTCGTTCATCAAGGCATAACTCAGCGCGTTCAAAGCGCGCGGGCGGTTTAGGCGGACCAACCCCACCCTTCCCTGTTGTTCGACCAGGATCATCTCGTAAACGCTCATCTTCGCCTCCTGTGGAAATATCTTGCAGATCAGGCTGGTGCAGCGGAGCCATCCGGATAGCGCCACACCTGCCCGTTAATCGTCAGTGCCTGGCGGCCGCATAATAACAAAGCCAGGCGAGCAGCCTCGTCTACCGAGCCAATCTTTCCCGCGTCAACCAGTTCACGGCGCGCTTCGCCATCCGCCAGGATTTCATCCAGGCTTGCGCCTTCCAGCAGCCCGGTTGCCAGGGCATTGACGCGCACCCCATAAGGCGCCAATTCGTGCGCTGCCTGGCGGGTCAACGCTTCCAACCCGGCTTTAGTGACGTGGTAAGCGCCCAATTGCAGGTTTTCCGGATAAAACTCCAGCACGTCACTGATATTCAGAATCACGCCGCTCCCCTGGTGGCGCATCACTCGCCCGGCAATCTGGGTTACAAAAAATGGGCCAGACAGGTTCACATCCAGGGTGCGCCGCCAGTCCCATTCATCCATATCCAAGAGGCTGCTCTTCGGGCGTACGGCGGCGTTATTTATCACGATATCCAGGCGCTCCCAATGATCCAGGATATCCAATACCAGGGATTGCACCGCCATTTTGTGGCTGATATCCCCCAGGAATTCCTGAACATCCCCGGAGCCATGCAGTTCCAGCTCCAGGCGGGCCAGGCGCAGGGTTTCATCCAGGTTGGCGGGTGTCAGGTCGTTGGCTGCCACATACGCCCCCTGCCGGGAGAAAGCCTGAACCAGGCTTCGCCCCAGCCCGCGTCCGGCGCCGGTGATCAGCACCACCTTGCCAGAAAAGTTATCTTTGGAATTTTCCTGGGTGACTGTCAATCTACCTCCATTTATCGGTTCAAGGGCGGACACCTGCCCTTAAAGCGGGAGAATTTATGGGGCAGGGGTGAGTTGATCTGGTGGGCAAACCGGCAGAATATCGCGGTTGGCGTTTGCATTTAACGGCAGGCCAAAATATGGAGAGGGGTCGAGTGTGTTCCTAATTTCCAACTCATTGCGGAAACGCCCCTGACCGTCGTCCTGAACGATAGAAAAGTGCAGGTGCACGCCCACCGGGTTTCCCGGGTCGCCGGAGTAATCGCCCTGGTAACCTAATAGCGTGCCCGCCGGGACGTATACTTCCTGCGTACCTTGGGGAAAATCCCTGGCAATGAATGAATCCCTGCCGCGCCCATCCGCCATATGGGTGAAATATAGCCAGATCTGGCGTTGTGGCTGGAGTGGATCCTGGGGGATGCGCAGGATCAAAGACGATATCCAGGAGTCCAGCCGGGTCAGATAACCATCATAGGGAGTGTAAACGGGCGTTTGCCCACTGGCAGTACCACTGAAAATATCTAACCCCTGGTGGCGGTGACCGGGATAAAAAGAATCATCCCAGATGAATCCGATAAAACCGGTGGTTGGGAATAAGAACGGCGCTGATCCACAACGCGCCAGAGCCGGCACCTGCCATTCCAGGCGTGCGCCATCGCTGCGCAACCATTCCATTACCTGAGCAGTACGCGGGGCAGTATTAACCAGACGCGGCAAACTTTGCCCGCCTCGCCCAACCAAAAATAACACCACACCCGCAGCCGGGATCAGGGATAATAACAACAGGCGTCGCCAGATGGAGACCGGGTACTCAGGCATGGAACTCGGGCAGGTTCAATGTTCAACCATTTCCAGGGGAATCAACGGCACAGCCTGCTGCAGGGCAATGGGTTTGAGCCGCAACAGGGAGTATTCGTCTCCTCCTCCGGCATAGATCAGCGGCAAGGTCAATATACGCGGTTCAAGGAACGTCATGATGAGCTGGCGATGACCAAATGGCGGCAAAGCGCCTGCTTCGTAACCAGTGTGTTCCAGCACCTCCGCCGGGCGCGCCAGGCGTACCCGCTTATTGGACACCTCGAAATAATCCGCCAGCACCGCCGGGCGAATGCGTCCCTCCCCATTGGCAATCGCCAGGACCGGTTGATCGTTTGCCAGGAACAACACCGACTTCACGATCTGCTCCACTTCACAACCCACTGCCTGGGCGGCGGATAACACCGTCGGCGTTGGCATCGAGAGGTGGATAAGCTGCGCTTCGATTTCGTTTGTCTGGCAGAAGGCTTGCAAATCAGCCGTGGTCAATTTTTGATTATTCACGCCCTTTTCCCTCCCGATAGGCACGGATGTTTTCCAGTTCATCTTCCTGGTGCTGGGCGAAAAGCAAGGTCATACTTCCCTGCGTCAGGCGTTGCAAGGTGCGCCCGGCTTCCTGCCCGGTTGGCGACTCCATCGCCTGCTGCAGGGATTCCCGGCTATCGAAAAACAGCTCGTGAATCATCCCCACCGGGTGTTGACCGTAAATCACGCCATTGACCCAGCTGGTAGTTTCTCGCCGTAAACCGGGCATAGCCTCCGCCAGCCGTAAAAATTGTGGCCATTGCTCCTGAAAGGTTATCTGATCCTGAATGGGCTCGATGAGGATTACCAGTTTGTACATAGAGTTTCCATGGGTCGCCTGAAAGCACGTGCTGGAGGGAATTATACCAACCTAAGGTCATTGCCAATGGAAGGCGGCAGGCAAGATCAAAAGTTGATTAATGTCGACCGATCCTGTCCAATTCCTGCTTGGGGCTGGTATGCAGAACACCTAAAAAGTGGTAAGATAATTCAACTTACCGGCATCGGATAGATGACCCAGAAGACATGGGTATTCAGTTTGCCCACAGGCAAAAATGAGGAAAACCGCGAGGCCGGTTGCTTTGCGAAAAGGTGTAATTTTATGGAAATTGAGGACAAAATCACGATAATTGAAGGGCCGCCGCCGACCTTCGAGGCGGTCAGTGAAGGCTGGGTGCTGGGTCTGGCAGAAGGCCCCTCCCTTTCGGATATCGCCCTGACCCAACTACGAACTTTCAATGGCCCGGCACTGGTTGAACGCTGTCACCGCGCCTGGCGGCACCAGCACACCATTTACCTGGAATTCAAAAGCGAAGACGGGCTGAAACAGCAAGCGCCAATCGTCGCTGCCCGGCATGTACGAGCGGAAGAAGGCGACATGCTCTTCCTGTGGGTACGTCTGGCCAGTGATGAGGTGGAGCTCGAACTGACCTACGATGTCGATACTTTTGATGATGAAGCGCTGGAGCTCGACCTCGACGATGAGCTGGACGACTACGACGAAAACGACTTCGACGACGATGCGGATGATGATAACGGCGAGGATTTCATCGATTATGACGATTTGGACGACCCCGACCTGCGCCCCGGACCGTATTCCTTATCCTGATACCCCTTCCCCGAAAAGCCAATCCATAACAGAGCGTCGCCAATAAGGCGACGCTCCTTTTTTTGTCTGATCTAGAGCTATTTTCAATCATGACTGAATAGATATTCTATAGAGATAACTTCAGCCAGAATTCACTGGTCACCGAGCGAGAATTTGAAACATTTATCACCGGGATCCGCTCGACCATAACCCAAATCGAACGCATAAAAAGGCAAACAGAGTCCCCCGCCCCCGAAAAACGATAAAATAGAGGGGAATTTTCGTCATCAGGGGGCAGGTCTATTCGCTGCACAATCAGAACAGGAGACAGGATGGAAAGGCAGGAATTTATCAAAAGCGAGCTGATCGACGGAGTATTCAGCCTGACGCTGGAACGGCCAAAAGCCAATGCCTTTAACAATTCGATGATCAAGGAGCTTCAGGCATGCCTGAAGGATGCCGGGCGTAACCCTGCGGCGCGTATAGTGCTACTCAAAGGGGCGGGAAAAATTTTCAGCGCCGGGCAGGATGTAAGCGAGTTCAGGCAGGCGGCAGAAGCCGGGGAGTTATCCTTCCGGGCGCACCTGCAACGCACCTACAACCCCCTGGTGCTGCAAATCCGCAGCCTGGAAAAACCGGTGCTGGCCGCGCTCAATGGCCCGGTCGCCGGGGCGGCGCTTGGCCTGGCGCTGGCCTGCGACCTGCGAATGGCCGCCGATACCGCCCGGCTGGTGGTGGGGTTTCTGGGCATCGGTCTGGCGCCTGATTCAGGCGTTTCGCTGTTTTTACCCGCTTTAATCGGCCTGGGGCGGGCAACTGAAGCCGCCTTTACCAACCAGCCCATTCTCGCCGAGCAGGCGCTGGAATGGGGTCTGGTCAACCGGGTGGTTCCGGCAGAAGACCTGGAAAGGGTAGCCCTGGAATGGGCACAGGAGCTGGCGCGTGGGCCGGTAGGAGCGATGGGATTGGCGAAACGCGATTTTAATCGAGCCGTGTACCCCCATCTGGAGCAGGTGCTGGATTACGAAGCGCATAATCAGGAAATTGCCGGCAGCAGGCCTGAACACCACGAAGGGCTGAACGCCTTTTTGGAAAAACGCCCGCCAAAATTCGATTGATTGTCCCCTGGCACAGAGTTTATTCCGGGCAGCCCTATCCGGGAGAGATTCAGCGCGCCGTAAGGGTCATCCAGGTCAGAAAGCTGAAAAAACCACCCACGACCACGGTTGCCAGCACCCAGGCGCCTCCCGGGCGCACATTCCGTACTTCATATCCCGGATAACTGACAAATACTTCCAACAGCGGTCCGCTGAGGTAAGCAAACATGCCCCCTCCGATAAAACCGCCCAGGTGACCCCAGTTATCAATTCCCGGTGAAAGTCCCAGGATGAAGTTCAACGCCGCCAGCAGAATGATATTCGACAAAGCGCGCTGGCTGATGCGCCCCAGCACACGACGATTCTGAAAAAAGAACATGCCCTGTGCTGCAAACAAGCCAAAGATGGCTGTGGATGCCCCTAAAGACGGCTCGGGAGTAAAAATCATGGAGAATACATTGCCGGCGAAACCAGCCATCAGGTACAGGAACAGGTAACGCCAATGACCGTAAAACCGCTCCAATCCGGGACCCAGGATATAAAGCGCGTACATGTTAAAGCCTATATGCAGGATGTTGCCATGTAATAACATCGGCGTAATCAGCCGCCAATATTGGCCGCGAAGAATCAAATCATTAACCTTCAAACCCAGCGCGGAGGGGAGGTCGTAGCCGAGCAATGCATCACTGCCAAGTTGTAACAAAAATACGCCGATGGTCAGGGCCAGAATCAGATAGGTGACTAACGGCCTGACCTGTGGAGCCGCAAATAACACCTGTGTACCGGGAGGTGGAGGGTAAGCGGGCTGCTGGTTATTTTCCGACTGATCTGGATAATTTTGGTAATAATTGGGGGTATTCTGCTTCACATGATTGCCTTTCTGGGCCGCGTCCGATGGTGCTCGGCGGTGATGATAGACTGGATCACATCCACGGCTTCATCCAGGCGATCATCATGATTGACCACCACATAATCAAATTCATACACCCGCTTGAGTTCCTGGCGGGCCATGGCAATACGTAAATTCAGCCCTTCCGGCGTTTCGGATTTACGCGCCCGCAGGCGATTGACCAGCTCTTCTTCACTGGAGGTAGTCAGGAAAATCAGCAGGGATTCGGGGAATTTTTCACGAATGGTTGCCGCGCCCTGCACATCGATCCGCATAACGACATCCTTACCACTATGTAACGCTCGGCGTACCTGTTCTTTTGGGATGCCTTTGTAATCGTTATACACAATGGCATATTCCAGTAACTCGTCTTTTTCAATCATTTCCGCAAACTCATCCGAGCTGAGGAAAAAGTAATCCACCCCATGCACCTCGCCGGCGCGTGGCGGGCGTGTGGTTGCGGTCACCACAAAGTGGAAGGGCAGCTGGCGTTCCTTCATCCGCTCGATTACCGTGTCCTTTCCTACTCCGGCAGGGCCGGAGATGACGATCAGCAAAGGGACATTCTGTAACGGGTTGAAGGGAATTTTTTCGTCGTTCATTGGTTGCATCCCTGGTAAGAATTTTCTGATTATAATGTTGATCCGCGGTTTGTACGCGGTTGCTTAATATTAGCGGGAGGAAGCTATGCCCAATTACGAATATCGCTGCCACAACTGCCGGCGTCGTTTCGAATTATTCATGACTTATGATGAATATGGTACCCGCCAGGTCGTCTGCCCACACTGCCAGAGCGAAAATGTCCAGCGGAGAATCAGCCGCATCCGTATTGCCCGTTCAGAAGAAAGCAGTCTTGAAAACCTCTCCGATCCTTCCGCCCTGGAGGGGCTGGAAGATGACCCCAAAGCCCTGGGTCGCATGATGCGTCAGATGAGCCGGGAGCTGGGGGAAGATATGGGGCCAGAATTCGATGAAGTTATTCACCGCCTGGAATCTGGCCAATCTCCCGAGGAGATTGAAGAAGCATTGCCCGATCTGGGTGAAGACGGCGGAATGGGCAGCGATCTCGATTTTTAACCCCGCCCGCTTAGGGCAGGCAAACGCTCGAGGATCACCTGGCGGAGATCAGCCTGCACCACATCCATGGGGCGGTCTGCATCGACGACAATCCAACGCCTGGGCTCCGCCCGCATCAGTTTGTGATATCCTTCACGAGCGCGCTGGTGAAACTCCAGTTGCATGGCATCCAGGCGGTTCCATCCTCCACTTTGTTCTCGCCGGCGTAAACCCACTTCCACTTCAAGATCCAGCAGGATCGTCAAATCCGGTTCCAGCCCACCGGTGGCAAACTGGATGATCTGCTCCAGTTCCTCCAGGTCACGCTGGTAGCCATAACCCTGATAAGCACGTGTGGAATCGGCAAACCGGTCGCACAGGATGATTTTCCCTGACGCCAGGTTGGGACGGATAAATTCCTCGACATGCTGGGCGCGCGCTGCCTGAAAAAGCAGGATCTCCGTACGCTGGTGCATGGCAGATTCCCCGCGATCAAACAATACACTGCGAATTTGATCTCCGATCTCCGTTCCCCCGGGTTCACGCGTGGCGAGCACCGGATACCCCATAAACCGCAAATACTCTGCCAGGGGGGGAATCTGGCTGGTTTTACCGCATCCTTCTGTCCCTTCAAAAGTGATGAACATGGAAGGTAAACCGCCTACTGGCGGAAAATCCGTACCCTGCGGAAAGGTTCTTTGCCGTAGGAATGCGAAACCAGGTTAGCCTGGCGCGCCATCTGGTGTTGCAGCCGGCGCACGTAAGAAGAAGCTGGCGGCAACTCGATCCAATCTTCCCCATTTAATACAGCATCGATTGCCGATTGGGTGCTGCGAATCACTGAATCGGTATCCGATTCCTCAACGCCTTCGGTCGTCAGGTTGAACAGGTCGCTCAAAAACTGCGCCATCTGGTTCACGGTATTGGAGCGCAACACATAAATCGGCATGCCGCGTTGCTCAGCGTCCATAACTGTACGCTGGCGTTTGCGATAATAGGTACGCAGAGTCACCAGCGCATCCGCTTCTGCAATTTCGTTTACGATCACTGCCGGGACGCGCAAACGTTTGGCTGCCTGCGATAGCCGGTTGCGCGCCACGCCATAAGGATAAATGCGGATCGGGTGCAACCCATTGGTGTCGCTGCCTCTCGATCGCACTTCCTCCGGCAGGAATTCCTGAGATACAGAGCGCGGCTCGCCGCGTGAGCCGGATGGGGTCGGTTCGCCCTCGCGCCGGCGACGCAAACCCTGCGAGCCTGGACGCCCCATCATCGGCGGCGGAGCTGGCTTTTCGATGATTACTTCTCCTTTTTCATTGCGGGAACGCAATTCCGGTGGTAATGGATAACCGCGCAGTAAGGAATCTACTGCCGCAGCGACGTCTGAATGGACAGCCAGGCGGTCGCGCGACTGAATTTCGATCAACACATCGAAAGTCGGCGGGGAGCGGCGTTCCAGCACAGTTTTTTGGGTGCCACGCCGGCGAGCCTCTTCATCGGACAGGGTTACCGATTCAATACCTCCTACCAGATCGGATAGTGTAGGGTTGAGCAGCAGGTTTTCCAGCGAGTTCCCGTGGGCGGTGCCGATTAACTGCACGCCTCGTTCGGCAATCGTGCGGGCTGCTGCGGCTTCCAGCTCGCGCCCGATTTCGTCGATCACAATCACCTGCGGATTATGATTCTCGACCGCTTCGATCATCACTTCATGCTGCAAGGAAGGTGTGGCTACCTGCATCCGGCGGGCTTTGCCCACCGCGGGATGCGGCACATCCCCGTCTCCCCCGATTTCGTTGGACGTATCGACGATCACCACGCGTTTATTCTCCGCCAGGATGCGGGCGGCTTCGCGCAACATGGTGGTCTTACCCACACCCGGACGACCGAGCAGCAAAACACTGTAACCGCTTTCGATCAAGTCCTGGATGATATCCAGCGTACCATAAACTGCGCGCCCCACCCGGCAGGTCAGGCCGACAATATGCCCGCGCCGGTTGCGAATGGCGGCAATGCGGTGCAGGGTACGCTCCAGGCCGGCACGGTTATCGGCGTCGAAATCGCCCACCCGTTCCACCACATATTCGATCTGTTCATGATCCACTTCGACGTCATTTAAGACCAGTTCTTCATCGTTGGTGAAACGCGCAGTCGGGACGCGCCCTAAATCCAGAATCACTTCCAATAAGTTGTCGCTGTTATTCGCCGCAGATACCGCCTTGGCGATTGCCTGCGGAAGGATGCCCAACAAAGCATCCAAGTCATCTGTTATCCGACGTTGTATCATAAAACGTTTGTCTTCTCCAAATCACTAAAAGCAAATGTTTCGGTTTGTCCTTCTAACCCCGGAACAGCCAGAGTTTGTTCAACGGAGCGTTTAACGGCCAGATGCTTGACCAACAAGATTTGCCGTTCCAGCGGCAAGGCGTTTAAAAGTTCGAGCACATTTTCCATCCAGCTCTGGTAGGCGCTGATGCAGACATAAACCGGACGAGCATGCCGGGAAGGCAGCGTCAGCAACAGGTCAACCAGTTCCTGGGTGGCTGATTCGACATCCGGGTGGACAAACGGGCGCGCCCAGATGCCTCGAATGCCATAGCGCAGCTCAACATAAGCCTGCAACTCACCTTCACGGTAATACACCAGGCCACGCGGGCGGTCAAAAGAAACAGGGTCAACCTGCTGGACCAGACCCGGCACCAAATTGCCATACAGTAAGCGAATGGCGAGCAAGTCGCGTTCTGTAGCTGAACGCCAGTTGCCCATCTGCGAGGTGCTCTGATTTTTCTCTGAAAGCAACCAGACACGCTGGCGCATATAAATCGCGAATCCGGAATATCGAAAGGCTTCCAACACATGGCTGCTTTCGTCCAGCTCCGCCAGGATACGCAAAACGCCGCGCCCGCCTGCCTGAGCAACCAGGTGATTCATCAACGGCGGCAAAGTCTCCACCGAAAGATGCGATTCTGGTGCTAAAAAGGAAACGTAAGCGTAAGGATCCCCTGCATGGTGGATCACCTGCCCGATGATGGATTGGTCGGCTGGCGGTCCACTTTCAGCCACCGAGGTGATAATACCCATCGAGGGGACCACTGAAGCGAGCACTGCACCTAACGTTTGCAACGGGCCGCGAGTCAACAGCAATGCCTTGTTCAGGTAGAGAGTCTCATCGCGGTACGTATGCAGTTTTGGCAGATCGCGCCAATCAAAGGGTCGAATATCCACGCCGATTAAGATTCCTCACACGCAACAATCGTCTCCTGCTTCCCGGCCAGCCTCAGGAAATATGCATGAAAACGATCGTCTTCCGTCAATTCAGGGTGAAAGGAAGTCGCCAATAAATGTCCCTGGCGAGCAGCTACGATCCGGCCATCCTGCAAACGCGCCAGAACCTCCACCTGCGGACCCACTTCTTCAATCAGCGGGGCGCGAATAAAAACCGCATGGTAAAGACGGCTTTCACTACCCGGTGCGTTCAGGCGCGGAACATCCAGGTCTGCTTCAAAGCTATCCACCTGGCGCCCAAAGGCATTCCGCTCGACCCGAATATCCATCAAACTCAACAGAGGCTGCGAACGGCGGGCATCCCGCGAAAGGAATATCGCACCGGCGCAGGTACCCCAAATTGCCTTCTCACGACCGAAGTCGCGCAGAGGTTCGATCAGGTTAAAATCAGTCGCCAGCTTGCCAATGGTGGTCGATTCCCCTCCGGGGATAATCAAACCATCCAGGTTCTGTAAATGTTCTGGCAGGCGTACCTCCTGCGTTTCTACGCCCAGACGGCGGAGCATACTTTCGTGTTCGATAAAATCGCCCTGTAAAGCGAGTACGCCAATTTTCATATATTCGATAAACCCTCGCGCCACATTACCTGATAATTACCAGCCTCGACCGGCAAGCAACTCTCCTTCCGGGATCTCCGAAACCTGCCGGCCAACCATGGGCTCACCCAAATTACGGCTGATTTCCGCCAGGATGCCGGGATCGTTATAGTGAGTGGTGGCTTTGACGATCGCCGCGGCGCGCTTCGCCGGATCTCCAGACTTGAAGATGCCCGAACCGACAAACACGCCATCCACGCCAAGCTGCATCATCAGGGCTGCATCTGCGGGTGTGGCAATCCCTCCTGCAGCGAAATTGACCACCGGCAAGCGGCCCAGTTCGCGCACTTCCAGCGCCAGCTCAAACGGCGCACCGATTTCTTTGGCAAAAGTCATCACCTCTTCAACCGGCATGTTCTGTAATCGACGAATGTCGCCGATTACGGAGCGAGCATGGCGCACTGCCTCAATGATGTCTCCTGTGCCGGCTTCGCCTTTGGTACGGATCATAGCGGCGCCTTCACCTATCCGCCGTAAAGCTTCGCCCAGATTGCGCGCCCCACACACAAATGGCACTTTGAAATCGTGTTTGTAGATATGGTGGGCCTCATCCGCCGGGGTGAGCACCTCGGATTCATCGATATAATCCACGCCCAGGGCTTCCAGGATCTGCGCTTCCACGAAATGACCGATACGGCACTTGGCCATGACCGGGATACTGACCGCCTCCATAATCTGGATGATCAGTTCCGGGTCGCTCATGCGCGCCACCCCTCCATAGGCGCGAATGTCTGCCGGGACGCGCTCCAAAGCCATCACCGCAACCGCGCCGGCGTCTTCAGCAATGCGGGCGTGATCGGCGGTCACTACATCCATGATCACGCCGCCTTTGAGCATCTGCGCCAAGCCTTTTTTGACTTTAAAGGTACCTGTCTGAGTAGTCATGCCTGAATCCTCCGCTGGCCAGCCATGCGCCAGACGAATATATATGAATAAACTGCTTTATCTGGCAAATCGCCGATAATGTTCCGCCAGAATCAGGTCAGTGATCAGCGGTTTGCTTGCTTGCTCGGCCGTTTTGCGTTTCAGTTTGGGGTTAATATTCATACGGCCTATTACTTAGCATTCTACCACGCCGCCCGGAGGGTTGACAATTAACTCTGTGCGGATATAGGGCACAAACAGCACGAATCCTCCCCAGAACCGCAGTCCATCTGAGCGGCCTGAAGCCAGGAATATTTATCTGCAGGAAAGCAAGGTAGTTGTGGATTCGGTGGGGTTCGGGTGTACTTCAGCACCCGAGCCCCACCACAAAAACACCGATCGGCTCAATTGCCGCAAGGCGGAACGTTGCGCCAGTTGAGCACGCTATCGTTTACGATTTGCACCCCGTCGCTACCATAACTAAGTGTAAGCAAGCGATTACTGAGCTCGTCGCAGGTTGCACCTTTTTCCACATAATCCCAGGAACCGAGTGTGTACTTATATTCGATTTGGGTGCCCTCCAGCCCGGCCAGGGTTATTGTCCAATGCGTGGCATCCAGGCGAGTGAGTATGACCGCTCCCGGATCCCAATCAGGCAAACCCCCATCCAACCGGCTGAGCGTCCCGGCGATGAACACCGAACTGCCGGTTTCGTCTGTTGTGGCTGGCACGGTAACGTTGAAGGTCAGGGTAACGGTGCGACTTAAAACGGTCGCCGACACCTCGGCTGAGTTCGCCGAGCGATTAAAGGACAGGTCCAACGAGCGAACCACGTAATAATAAGTTGCGCCTTCCACCACTGCCTCGTCCCGATACTCGTTATCAGTCAGGCGAGCAATCAAGGCGTACGGCCCACCGGAGGTTTCACTGCGCAGCACCTCGTAACCATACAGGCTGGCATCCCCCAGGATCTCATTCCAGCTCAGCTCAACGCCAGCCGGAGAGGCGGAAAGAACCTGCAAACCCGTGGGAACCGCGGGAGGCGTGGTATCTCCGGAAGAAACAACATTCAGCTTACCAGGGTTAGCGGGCAGGCTGCCGGCGGGAATTGGCCCATTAAGATCGGCATACAGCCAATCGCGCCCGTTGGTGGTTGAGTAGCGGTAGACATAGTCATAGGTTCCCAGCATTTCGGGCAATAAACTGGCGACAAACTCATCATTGTTGCCAACATCCACGTTGAAGCTGGCTTCTACCCAGTTCCACCCTGCGTCGCTTGCAGGCTGGCTACCTTCCGGCCCGAATCCGACAAATGCCAGCAACCCGGGGGTGACTCCCGGCTGGTTGGTGATGCCATCAATCCAGACCTGCCCATAAATGTTATCCGTGCGCTGAACCACGCTGATGGTGTGTGTAAGCGTTGGCGGCCACTGCAGATTTGCCCAACCGATCGTGAAGTGCGGCATGGCGCTGACTTCGTTCGAAAGCGCACTTTCATTTCCGGCGCTATCCAATGCAGTGACCACGTAGTAGTATGTCCGCGCGTTGCGTAATCCCGTATCCGTGAGGGCGCTGGCAGTTAATGGCTCGGAATTTACCCGTTCCCACCCTCCGCCGCTTAGTGGACTGCGGTAAACCTGGTAGCCTGCCGCACCCGGTACAGAAGCCCATGCCAGGCTGACCGTCCCATCTCCTTCATCAACGACCATCAGATTGGCAGGCGCAGGGGGTGGTTCCAAATCGATGTCGCCGCTGAGCAAAACAACTGCGCTCAAGCTGCCGAGAGAGCCGGAGATTTCCCCATTCATCACCGTCACAGTGGTTGGCCCGCCCTCGCCGACGGCATACGCATTGGTTAACACCACGCCATCGGGCAGAAAACCTGCCACCGGGATCGCCCCGCTGACTTCCTGCTGGCCGCGGTTGATAATCACCACCGCCGCCTGGTTAGCCGTTTTACGCCCGTAAGCCACAACTCCAGAAGCATCGTCCGCCAGCAGGAAGTGTATGTCACCGGATACCAGTACATCATACTGGCGTCGCAAGCCGGCAAGCGATTGGTAATGCGCAAACAGCGCCGGGTCGATCTCGCCGCCCAAATCCTGCCAGGGATACGTGCGCCGGTCGTCCGGGTCGTCATCTCCCGTCATGCCCGCCTCATCGCCATAGAAAACAGTCGGTGCGCCAGGGACGGTGAACTGGATCAAAGAAGCCAGGCGCAGGCGCTGCTTACCCTCTGCCAGATTGGCGGGGTTTTCTTCTTTCTCGGCGGTGGTTTCATCGCCCGGAGTCAACGTCCACAGAATACGTTCCGTATCATGGCTATCCAGCAGGTTCATCAGGCTGTAATAGGCGGCATCGGGATAATCTTCACGGATCGAAGCCAGGCGGGATACGAACTCCGACGGAGAGATACTCCTGCCGCTATCGGCGAAACCTTTCGAGTCAAACGGTTGGGGCGCCAGTAATCCCAGAACAGCATCCCGCAGGCGGTAGTTCATGGTTGTGTCGGCGCGATCGCCCCGCATATAACGCAATAATGTGCTGTCTTTCTGCCACAATTCGCCGACAATGACCGCCTCCTGAGCGGTGTCTTTGACAACCTGGCGGAAGGTTTCCCAATA
>JAGUYX010000025.1 GCA_020061145.1 Anaerolineales bacterium
AGCGGATTACCGGCCTCGGTGTTACTGCTGACCATCCATGAAGATGAAACCATGCTCAAAGAAGGCATCCGCGCCGGGGCGCGGGGCTATATCCTCAAGCGCGCCGTGGAATCTGAGCTGACCAATGCCATCCGGGCGGTGGCCCGCGGCGAATTTTACGTCCACCCGGCGATGACCCGGGCGCTGCTGGAGGTTCCCCCACCCACGGTAATTGTCCATAACCGCCAGGCGACCCTTACCCAGCGCGAGCTGGAAATCTTACGCCTGATCGCCACCGGTCATACCAACCGGCAGATCGCTGAGAACCTCGACCTCAGCATCCGCACCGTGGAGACGCACCGCGGCAACCTGATGAGCAAGCTCGACCTGCACAGCCGTGTGGAGCTGGTGCGCTATGCCATGGAGCAAAACCTGATTAACGACGGCTGAGGGGGAATTACTTTTTCTACGTAGAAATCCGCAATTTTCCATAAAAAAACACGTGATCATCCCGCTTAACTGCTGGGTGCGGATTTGCTATGCTAAGGCTGAAAATAAACACCCGATCAGGGGTGATATCCCTGTAAGAATTTCCTGAGGAAGCTGAGACCCGGAACGTGGGGATGGTCGCTCGATTGCCTGACCTGCACCGCACAGGCGCATACGTTCCGGTGAGCCAGTAGCGAAACCGGCCTCGGTATTTGAGGCCGGTTTTGTTTTCTTGGTGGGGATGGGCAGCTTCCCGGTGGAGCAAAATGGCGAAAGGAGGTGAGCAGTTTGGGGCAAATCCTGCCCGCAACGGAAGTTTTCGCACCGCCCTGAGAACCGGTCGGCCGGCGATCAACCGCAGACCCTCAGGCTACCGGTAATGGATTATCAGGAGGTATAGCATGCACAAATTCAAAAATCGCTTATTTCTGGTTCTGACCCTGCTCCTGCTCACCGGTCTGTTTTTCACCAGCCTGGGGACTCAGGTAGCCCGGGCGCTGGCGCCGCCCATCGGTCTACCTTCCACAGTGGTGTATAACCTGTACGCCACGGATGGGTATATCGAACTACCGGATGGGCAACCCTTGTATATGTATGGCTTCATCGGCGGGCGGCAGGGGCAGGCATTTACCTACCAGACATCCTGCGTCCCCGGCAAAGGCAACTGCCTGGGAGCGTCCACTGTGGATGTCCCTGACGGCCCTCCCACACCGCAAGGCGGAGCCTGGTCGGGAATGGATGCCCAGTTCGCCGGTAATGCGCAATTCCCCGCGCCGGTCATTTATGCCTCGGTGGGAGACGTGGTGGAGATCCGGCTGAAGAACCTGGGTGTGAAGGCCAACCCCATGGCTCCCAACGACCCACATTCCATTCACCTGCATGGGCTGGATGTGGACGCTGCCAATGATGGCGTGCCGGAGACCTCCCTGGGGGCTGTACCCGCCAACCTGTGCGCCGACGGCACCACCGCCATGGGCGCCAATGGTATTTGCGACACGAAAAAGCAGGCCGGGCAGGCGCTGGGAGCAGGGAATGTAATTGTCTACATGTTTGCCCCGGATCACGCCGGAACCTTTATGTACCACTGCCACCAGGAAGCGGACATCCATGTGCAGATGGGGATGTACGGCGCGCTGGTGGTCTACAACCAGGGTGATCCGGCTGGCGCAGTCGGCCCGGGGCAGGGGGCAGGTGGAACCTTATATGGGCTTTCCTACGACAAGGACTACGTCCTGCTGTTGAGTGAATTCGACGTGCGCGGCCACCAGGACGAAGAAGGCACCTATAAACCCATGGCCTGGGATCCGGTGCCCTACAACTGGGCGCTCTACAAGCCGCAATACTGGATGATCAATGGGCTTTCTTTCCCGCAAACCATCCATGCCGGCTGGCCGTCGGGATTCACCTTTACCCAATGGATCGCCGCCCATCCGGGCTATGACCCGTTGATTATCGGCAGTGTCAGCGGCGGGAATGACGCCTGGGATACGCCCGGTGAAAAAGTGCTGATCCGGGTGATCAACCTGGGCTTTGAAACCCACCCGATGCACATGCATGGTTACCACGGCAAGCTCATCGGCTCTGACTCGCGCGGGTGGGACTGGGGTTTTGCGCCTTTCAATGCCGGCCTGGAGAAGAATACGCTCACCATCGGTTCCGGGGAGACCTACGACTGGCTGGTCGATTTTGGACAGCAATCCTTCAACTCGATCTACCCGGACGGGGCGAATCTGGGCAGCTTCCCTGGCGGCACGCAAACCCGCTACGACCCGGTAACACTCTTGCCGGCCTCGAACACCAATACAGCTTTGCCGGCGATACCGGACTTTGGTCTGCCGGGAGGCCCGATGTACATCCCCGGCCCAACCGCCTATGGCCTGGTAAATATCCTGGCCGATCCACTGCTGCAACCCGATGCGCCTCCGCTGGATCCGGTTGGCGCGGCAGTGGGAGCCAATCCCGGTGTGCAGTATTTCCCGTTCCACAATCATGACGATTACAAGGCGACCAATAACGGGGTTTATCCGGGTGGGATGTTCACCATGCTGGTGCCCACGCCGTAGCGAGAGGCAGGATGATGGGGTATACACTCGGGGAATGGGTGTGGACCCCGGCTCCGGCAGTGCGCTGGACTGACCATCCCCAGGCGCCTGCCGGGGCTTAACCCCAGTTAGCGAGATACCCTCCCAAAGGAGGTCCTGGTCAAACGGATGCGGATTTTACTCGAATGGAATTACGATGAACGGCAGGGTTTGGGATGACACCTCGACGCAAACCTAAACATCACCCTTCCCGGTTTACCCTTATGCTTCGCTGGGGCGGAGGTTTTCTGCTCGTTGTGCTGGTGATCGCTGTGTGGCTGGTCTCCAACAGCCGGGCCTCCACGCCGCGTGAAGCCCCGGAAGCGCAGCGCATCCTGGAAGTGCAGGGGGAGATGCCCTTCCAGATTATGATCCCGGCTTACCTGCCTAATACTTTCTTACGCGAGCAGGTCGGTATCGATATAAACCAACAAGGGCCGGGCGGCGAGCCACTGGCACAGCTCAGCTACCGCACCAAACGGGGCGTCACCCTGCACATCAAAGAATGGGTGCCGATCGACCCGGCCAAAGAAATTCTGGCAGGTTCGCGCCCGGTTGAGACGCGTTGGGGGCGGGCGTGGTTTCTACGCCAGGGAGAAGGCCTGATGGCGATCTGGGTGGATATCGGCCCCACCCGCGCCTCAATATTTACCGCCAACCAGCAGGAGCTCAGCAAGGAGGAATTGCTGGCCATCGCCGAGTCGATGGGTCCGGCATCCAACAGCCAGGTATTTTCTTTCCTGCTCGAGCCGCCCGAAATTCGCCAGGTGGAACCCCCGCCTCCGCTGGAGATCCCCGTTGATGCGGACGGGGTCCAGCGGGTGGATTTGATCGTCACCCCCGGCGGATATTCGCCTTTGCGTTTTTCCGTGCAAAAAGGCGTCCCGGTAGCGCTGACGTTTCGCCAGTTAGGCAGGGTGGGGTGTGGGAACGAACTGAACCTGCCCAATGGCTCCGGAGACACCCTGTCTCTGCGGCTGGAAACGGCTTCCGACTCCCAGACGGTGAACTTTACCCCGAATGAGACCGGCGATTATGAATTTTTCTGCCCGCACCTGATGTACCGCGGCATTATGACGGTGCGCGAATGAAGACCAGAAGCGCCTGGGTGGTGGTAATGAGTCTGTGCCTGATCCTGGTTGCCTGCGTAAGCGTCCCGGCTCCGGAAAACCCGGCCGCGCTAATAGACCAGGCGCAACAGGAGGCCACCCGGATTGTGATGGAAGCGCAGGCAACAGCCCTGGTGCTCCAGGCGCAAAACCAGGCGAAGCTGCTACTGGAGAAGGAAGAGGTTACCCAGGCGAACAACCAGGTAAACGGCCTTCTGGCGGTTTCGTCGTCGGGGACGGCGCCGACTCCGGTGTCCCCCGCAACCGCGGTACAAAACACTCCCGAGCCCGCAGCCGGTTTGCAGGTGGAGCTGGTACGCGTGAGCCTGGCGGCGGAAGGGGGGTTCATCGCCATCCAGTTCCGCGCCCCCAAGGATATTGCGGAAAAATGGTGGCAGGGGTCGGTTACCGTATTGGAT
>JAGUYX010000052.1 GCA_020061145.1 Anaerolineales bacterium
CGCCCTGAACCTGGGAGCGGATGATTACCTGACCAAACCTTTTGGGGTGGACGAACTGCTGGCGCGCGTCCAGGCGGTGTTACGCCGGGCGCGCTGGACGCCGCCCGAGACCAGCCAGGAGCGCATCGTGCGCGGCGATATCGTGGCCGACCTGCAGCAGCACAGCATATCCGCCCAGGGGCGCCCGGTGATGCTCACCCCGACCGAATTCAACCTGCTGGTCTATATGATGGAAAACAGCGGGCGGGTCTTATCCCACCAGATGATTCTGCAGCATGTCTGGGGACCGGAATATAGCCTGGAAAGCGACTATCTGCGGGTGTATATCGGACGTTTGCGCCAGAAAATTGAAACCGACCCGGGTCGTCCCCGTCATTTGATCACCGAGCGCGGGGTCGGCTACCGATTCCAGGATTAGTAAAGCGGCTAAAACCACCCGAAGCACAACGTTGTTAATAGAATATTTATATTGCTCACCCTCTGTTTAGGGTTTTTTTGTTTTGGGTTGCTAGGATGAGTTTGCGGAACCGTTTCCATGACCGCCAATCATCCTATTCACCCATTGAACCATCTGCGGAGGGCAGAGATGAAACGTTTCTATACGACCTTGTTCATGCTTGTATTGATGGCCAGCCTGGTGCTGGCTGGCTGCACGCCAGCCGCTCCCGCTGAGCCAGCCACGGAGGGCGAAACCACTACCACCGAGGTGACCGCTTTGATCGGGTTCACCGCCTCGCAAACCGGCAGCCTGAATGTGGAATCCACCCGCCAGATCAACGGACTTAATTTGTGGGCCAAACAGGTTAATGACGCCGGAGGGATTAAGCTGAGTGATGGCACGGTGGTGAAGTTTGCCACCCAGTTTTATGACGACGAATCCAACAAAGACCGGGTACAGGAGCTGTATACCCGCCTGGCCACCGAAGACAAGGCCGATTTCCTGATCAGCCCCTATTCCAGCGGCCTGGCGGATGCCGCCGCGGTGATCGCCGAGCAATACGGCAAGATTATGATCACTACCGGAGCGGCCTCCGACAGCACCTACCAGAAAGGGTATACGCTGGTCTTCCAGGCGTATACACCCGCCAGCCGCTACCTGACGGGCGCACTCGACCGCCTGGCCGCCACGGCGCCGGAGGTGAAGGATATCGCCATCGTCCATGAAAACGATAAATTCTCGACCGATGTTTCCACTGCCCTGGACGCGTATGCCCGGGAGAAAGGCTATAACGTGGTGCTCTTTGAAGGGTACGACTCGGAGACCACCGATTTCGCCCCCTTCATCAACAAGATCCAGGAATCCGCCCCGGCTGCGATTATGGGCGGCGGGCACTTCCAGGACGGCACCACCTTTGCCCGGCAGCTTTATGAAAAGGGCGTTGCGGTCGACTATATCGCTCTGCTGGTCGCCCCGCCTGAGCCCACCTTTGCGGAGCTGGGCGAGGCCGCCTTTGGGATCATCGGTCCGAGCCAGTGGGAGCCGCTGGTACAATTCAGCGAGCAGAGCGCCCAGGCAGCCAATATGGCCTGGTATGGCCCTTCCAGCGTCGAATTTACCGAAGCATACAAAGCCGCCTATAACGAAGAACCTTCTTACCACGCGGCGGGCGGGTATGTGGCGGGCATGATGCTGCAATACGCCATCGAAAAAGCCGGCACGCTGGAGACGCAGGCGGTGAAAGCCGCCCTGGATGCCGCCGACCTGTTGACCTTCTTTGGCCATATGAAATTCGATACCAGCGCTGAGAATCACGGCCTGCAGGCAGGTCATTCCATGGTCTATATCCAGTGGCAGAAAGATGAAGGCGGCGCCTTGATGAAGCAGGTGGTCTGGCCGCTTGAGGGCGCTACTGCCGAACTCATTTATCCCCTTCACTGATCAATCAGAATCCATGCCGGTGGGCGTTTAAGACGCCCACCGGCTCGCGTAACCCACACCACAGTTCGAGGAGCATGCCATGCAATTTTTAGTCGATGGACTGCTGATTGGGTTTGTGTATGGAATTGCCGCCATGGGTCTGACTTTGATCTGGGGGGTGATGAATGTCATTAACCTGGCGCACGGACCGATCATTGCCCTGGGCATGTTTGGCGTATATTTGCTGCTGAACAATGCCGGGGTCAACCCATACCCGGGATTGCTGCTGGTTGCCATTGCCGGTATTCTGACCGGCATGTTAATTTACGCCCTGGCTATCAACCGGGTGATCAACGCTCCACATCTTTCGTCGCTGCTGGCAACCTTTGCGATCAATATGATCATCATCGGGATCGGCACTGCCGCCTTCACCACCACCCCGCGGAATATCGATATGGGGTTGGGCAGTTTTCATGTTTTGGGGATTTCGATCCAATGGACGCGCATGATCGCCGCGATTGCCTCGGTGCTGGTCGCAGGGGCTTTGTATTTATTCCTGTACCGTACCACTACCGGTAAACACGTGCGCGCGGTGGCCAATAACCGCGCCGCAGCCGAGTTGATGGGCATCCCCTCCGGGCGTATCCTGGCCCTGAGTTTTGGATTGGGTACGTTGCTGGCGGGTATTGCCGGCGGATTGATCGCCACGATTTTTCCCTTTACCATCCTCTCCGGAGGCACCTACGAGTTGAAAAGTTTCGTGATCGGGGTATTGGGCGGCTTGGGCAACCCGTTAGGCTCGCTGTTGGGCGGCCTGATCCTGGGTACGCTGGAAGGAATCATTCCGGCGTTTACCGAAACCACCTGGGTGCCGGTGTTTGAATTTGTGCTGTTTGTGATCATCCTGCTGGTGCGCCCGCAGGGGATACTGGGGGCGAAGAAATGAACGCCTGGCGCCAACCCGGATTATGGATCACGCTCCTGCTGGTACTCGTCATAGGGCTGTGGCCGGTGTTCACCCGCAATGCCGCCACGCGTGAAGTTGTCTTCACCATTCTGCTTTCCATGGTGCTGGCCTCCAGCCTGAATATTATCCTCGGCTATACCGGCTATGTCAGCTTTGGACACGTGGTATTTTTTGGCCTGGGCGGTTATGTCGGCCTGTACCTGATGTCGCGCTGGAACGCCAACCTGTTTCTGGCGATGGCCGCCGGCGGTCTGGCTGCAGCCGGGCTGGCATTGCTGCTCGGTAAGGCCATCCTGCGCCTGCGCGGCGCTTATTTTGCGCTGGCGACCATCGGGGTAAACGAAGCCATGCGGGCTTTCATCAACAACTTCAAACCCTTTGGCGGCCCAACGGGTATATCGCTCAATTTCAGCGTCTATAACACCTATGGCGGCGCGGCCAACGCCTTATGGTTAACTTTTTACCTGACCATTGGGCTGGCAGTCGCCGCAGTGGTGCTCAGTTTTGCCATTCGTACCAGTAAATATGGCCTGGGGTTAATGGCCATCCGCGAAGACGAGGACGCTGCCGAGGTCATGGGCGTGGTCACGCCGAACGCCAAAACCTGGGCTTATATCTTCTCCGCCA
>JAGUYX010000152.1 GCA_020061145.1 Anaerolineales bacterium
CTGCCGAGCTGATCGAAGATGACCTGATCTTTGAAAAAGCCCCAGGCGATTCATCCGGCGGTCGTCGGCCGATCCTGCTGGCTCTGAATCCGTCCGGGGGTTTTGTGGTGGGCGTAAAGCTCACCGAAGAGCAGGCCATCGGCGCCCTGACCGACCTGGAAACCACCGTTTTGAAGCGCGCCTCCGCTCCCCTGCCCGATAAAAAACCCGAAACCGCCGTGCAGGTGATCGCTGAGTTGACGAATACCCTGCTGCGCCTGGGTTATATTCCGCCGCAAAAGCTGCTCGGTGTGGGGCTTGGGCTGGCAGGTATTGTGGATTTTGAGAATGGCATCCTGCGACGCTCTCCCTATTTCGACTGGACCGCCACCCCGCTGTGTGCGCTGATTCGTGAGCGGGTGGGTAAACCCGTGTATATGGACAACGATGTTAATACCCTGGCTATGGCCGAAAAATGGTTTGGCCAGGGGCAGGGCGTGGAAGATTTCGTCACCATCACCGTCGGGCGGGGCGTGGGCATGGGCATTGTAGTCGGCGGGCGATTCTACCGCGGTGTGGGCGGCGGCGCCGGCGAGTTCGGCCACACGGTGATGGTCGCCGGCGGGCCCCTGTGTGAATGCGGCAAACGCGGCTGCCTGGAGGCTTTTGTGGGCGACCATGGCTTGCTGCGCTCGGCGGCTGAAGCCTGGCAGGCCGGCGAATTTTCCCAACCGGTAGAAAAGATAGACGACCTGTTGCAGCTGGCGCAGAGCGGGCACCCGGCGGCGGTGCGCATCTACCGCCAGGCCGGAGAATGGCTGGGCCGGGCTGTTGCCAATCTGATTAACCTGCTCAACCCTGCCCTGCTCATCCTGGGCGGCGAAGGGGTGCGCGCAGGTGATTTGTTGTTTGCTCCCATGCACGCCGAAATCGCCCGGTATGGCATGCCCGATCTGGTGCAGGATACCAGCATCCGTATCGAACCCTGGGGCGACGACGCCTGGGCACGCGGCGCAGCCAGCCTGGTATTGCGTGAGTTATTCGAATCCCCCGTGCACCGCACTGCAGCCGAGGGGATACCCGAATTAACCGGCTAGGCGTTCCTTTTTTTTGCCTAAACTTAGTTCGTTGAGTAAAAAAAGTTCGGCAGAATTGTTTGAAGGAGGTTGGTCATAAGCGCAGAAAAACGGTTTCAATCCCCTGCCGGGACATTTTCACTTGAAACTTTTCAATCTTTTAAACGGAGAGAAACATGAGATCGCATAAACCTTTTGTACCCGTGTTTTATCTGCTGTTATTGGCGGCGCTGCTTTTGAGCGCCTGTACCCCAGCCCCCGCCGCGCCGGTAGAGCCGCAAAAAGAGACGGTGGTGGTGGAAAAAGAAGTGATCGTCACCCAGGAAGTGGAAAAGCTGGTGACCCCTACCCAGGCCCCCACCGGACCGGTGACGATTCAATTCTGGCACACGTTTAACGTGGACGTCGAAACCAAGTTCCTGGAAGAGGTTCTGATTCCGGCTTTCGAGGCTGCTCATCCGGATATCAAGGTCGAGCAGGTGCAGGTGCCCTATGACCAGTTCCGGCGTAAGCTGCTGACCGCCATGGCTGGCGGCACTGCTCCCGATTTGATCCGCGCCGATATCATCTGGGTGCCGGAATTTGCAGATATGGGGGCGCTGGCAGCTTTGGATGAGGTTATGCCGGATTTTGAGACCTACAAAGAAGCCGTTTTCCCTGGCCCGCTATCCACCAACTATTACAACGGTCATTATTACGGCTTGCCGCTGGATACCAACACCCGTGTGCTGGTTTACAATGAAGATATGTTTGCCGCGGCCGGGATCGAAGCTCCGCCTGCGACCATGGACGAATTCCTGGCTGCTTGCGA
This sequence comes from Anaerolineales bacterium, assembly GCA_020061145.1. GTDB lineage: Bacteria > Chloroflexota > Anaerolineae > Anaerolineales > DRKV01 > JAGUYX01. The sequence continues at coordinate 1,867 of JAGUYX010000152.1, forward strand.
GAAGATCAAGGCGTTAGGCGACGACAAATACTGCTTCGCTGATGGCGGCGCTTATGCCTGGGCGGTCAATCCCTGGATCTGGAGCTTTGGCGGGGACGTCACCGATCCGGAAATCACCAAGGCCTCTGATTATCTAAATGGCGCAGGCTCACAGGCTGCCTATGAGTTCTTGAAGAATCTGATTGACCAGGGTTACATGCATCCGGGTATTCTGGGTGGTGGTGTGGATGCCTGGGGCGGCTTTGCCAGTGACCAGATTGCCATGCTGCTGGAGGGGCCCTGGTTCCCGCCCCTGTTTGGTTCCCAATTCCCGGATAAGGGCTACGGTCTGGCAATGATGCCGGCCGGGTCGGGCGGATCGATATCCGTGGTAGGCGGTGAAGATATTGTTATGTTCACCCAGAGCCAGCATAAAGAGGCCGCCGCAGAGTTCATCCGGTTCATGCTCTCGCAGGAGACTCAACTCCAACTGGCAACCGTAGGCCAGATGCCGGTGCTGACATCCACCAGCGATACCCCCGAAATCCAGGATCATGATTTCTTCGGTATCTTTCTGCAACAGCTGGAGACAGCCAAAGCGCGCACGCCACACCCGAACTGGCCCAAGATTGAAGAGACATACACCAATGCCGGCGCGGCGTACCTGGCAGGTGAAATGACCTTTGAAGAAGCCCTGGGTACGGCAGCGCAGACCATTGACGGTTTGCTCGCTCCACGGTAAAAATCGTGGCCGCAGGAGAGGCCCTGGAGTAGATGGGGCCTCTCCCGTTTTATTTTGCCTGAAATGAAAAGCACATAAACCCGGCAGGAAAACGTATAATGGAAACCCGTATGCTGCAAAGTGCAGAAACACTGGCCACCCCGAAGCGAAGAAAACTGTCTTCAATGCGTAAAAGGCAGATCCGCGCCGCCTTTCTGTTTATCTTGCCGGGCCTGCTGCTATTCCTGGTATTTAACCTTTACCCGCTGATCAAGTCATTCCAGATCAGCTTTTACGAATGGAGTATCATGCCTGGGCGGGCAAGTACATTCGTTGGGCTGGATAATTACTTGCGCGCCTTTCAGGATCCGATTGCTCGTCTCTCGTTTCGGAACACCCTGCTTTATACCCTGATCACCGTACCCGGGCAGATGACTCTGGCCATGCTGGCAGCCCTGCTGCTCAACCAGCTCGGCCGCGGGCGGGGAGTGTATCGTTTGCTCTACTATCTTCCGGTCATCACTTCGTGGGTGATTGTGGCGTTGCTTTTTCGTTACATGTTTCAAAGCCCGAATGGGTTTATCAATTATCTGCTTGTGGACGTGCTGCAGGTGGTGGAAAAACCCATCGGCTGGCTACAGTCGGCCAAAACAGCCAATATTCCCATCTGGGTGTTGGGTACCTGGAAAGGAATCGGCTGGTCGATGGTTATTTTCCTGGCCGGGCTGACAACCATTCCCAATGATCTGTATGAAGCTGCAGCGATTGATGGCGCTGGCTCATGGCATCGATTCTGGCACATCACCCTGCCCCTCTTACGACCAACGGTGGTATTTACGCTGGTGGTGTTATTGATCGGTGGGCTAAACGTATTTCTACCGGTAGTTTTGGTAACCAATGGCGGGCCGCTCCAACAAACAGAAGTGATCCTGAGTTATATGTATCACCAGGCTTTTGATTTCCTGGACTTTGGTTATGGCTCAGCGATGTCATTTATGATGGCGGTATTTATTATCGTGTTGAGTTTTATTCAGATCCGTTTCTTTCGCCAGCCCGAGGAGATTCGCTGATGGTTCAATTCGCTTCTCGCCGCAAGTTGCTTTCGTTTATGTATTACCTGCTGGCAACCCTGGGGGCGGCAGTCATGATCCTGCCCTTTGTCTGGATGGTATCAACTTCCTTTAAAGAGCATGCATTTGTGATTGAGTTTCCACCGCGCCTGATCCCGGCTAATCCCACATTATCCAATTTCGAGCAGGCCTGGACCGCCAACAACTTCCAGCTATATTTTCGGAACAGCCTGCTGGTGGCGGTGACTTCCACCCTGCTGGTGGTTTTGCTTTCGGCGATGATGGCGTACGCATTCGCTCGTTTTGAATTTCCGGGCAAAGAACTGATCTTCTTCATCATCCTGCTGGTCCTGTTTGTGCCTAACTTAATCGGGATTATTCCTCAATTCCTGCTGGCGAAAACCCTGAATTTACGCAACAGTCTGATTGGCCTGGTCTTCTTTTATGTCTCGGGCAGTATCCCTTTTAATACTTTTTTATTGCGCGGATTTTTCGAGGCGTTACCCAAAGAACTGGAAGAAGCTGTGCTGATCGATGGCGGCAGCTACTTCACAATCTTCAGCCGGATGGTGCTGCCGCTTTCTAAACCCGCTCTGGCAACCGTGGCGATTTTCTCTTTTTTGGGATTTTGGGATGAATATGTCCAGTCGCTGACTTTTATTGATGATCCTCTCAAGCGCACCCTGCCGGTAGCGATCGCCTCCTTCCATGGTCAGCACGGTACTGAATGGGGTCTGGTGTTTGCCGCTTCGTTAATCGCGATTGTCCCGGTGGTTCTGGTCTACATCAGCCTGCAGCGTTATTTCACCGGCGGCCTGACGACCGGCGCCTTCAAAGGATAATCGATGTTCCTGCCTCGATTGCTGTGCGCCGGAGTGTTGCTGGCGTCACTGACTGCCTGCGCGTTCACTGCGGCGGATGAAATGCCGATCAACAACCTACCGATGGTTTTTTCCGGAGACTTTATGCCTGTTCAAATTACCCACATCCAACCCGATAAAGCCTTTTATCGGCCGGGCGAGACTGTTCAGCTAACTGTCACGTTGTCTTTCGATGAAGCGCTGGTGCCTGCGCCTACCCTCTTTGCTGTGATTACTCATCTTGCAGAGCAGATCCGGGTAGAGCAAGCCCCATTGGCGAGTTCTCCCGGCGAACAGACGCTGGTGCTCGAATTTCCTGCCGGGGAGAGGGCTCCGATTGGCTATGGGGTAAATTTGCTCGTTCGTTTGGCTGATGGAAAAATCCTGGGCGCGGCCACAACCGGCTATGACGTGCTGGAGCGCTGGACGCAATCTCCGCGTTACGGTTTCCTGAGCGATTTTCAACCAGGACGATCCGATGCAGTTGAAACCATGGCAATCCTGGCGCGTTATCACCTGAACGGCCTGCAGTTCTATGATTGGATGTATCGCCATGAACAATTACTCACCGATCACGACCCATATGTGGATCTGTTAGGTCGTGAACTTTCCTACACCACGGTGGAAGCGCTGATTGAGTCCGCCCACCAGCGAAATATCGCGGCCATGCCTTACACCGCTGTGTACGGGGCGTCGCTCCAGTTTTTCCACCAGCACCCGGAGTGGGGACTGTACCAGCGCGATGGTAAACCTGTGCTGTTTGGTGATAATTTTATGGCGCTGATGGATCCGCGACCAGACTCGCCCTGGGGCCGCCATCTGCTGGGTGAATTTGAAAAGGTGCTGGGGCAAACTCCATTCGATGGGATTCACCTCGACCAGTACGGTGATCCCAAAGAAGGGTATGACGCCGAAGGCCAGCATTTTGCTCTTGATCAGGCACTGGCTGATTTTATCAACCAGACGTCTGCACTGGTGAAAGAACATCGCCCGGATGGAGCGGTGGTTTTTAATGCCGTGACCAACTGGCCAGTCGAGGTGGTGGCGCCTGCCAATCAGGACCTGGTTTATATCGAAGTTTGGTCGCCTTATAACTGGTTCACCGACTTACACCAGTTGATCGTCGATGCCCAGGCATGGGGAGGTGGAAAACCGGTCGTGTTGGCCGCCTACATCGATCCAGCGGCGGAAACCAATGCCCGCCTGATGAACGCGGTAATCTTCGCCAGCGGCGGCAGCCATATCGAGCTGGGGGAACAATGTGGTGGTGCCCCTGGCATGCTGGCCGACCCGTATTTCCCGAAATATGGGGAAATGTCCTCGCTTCTGGCAGAGCAGATGCTCCGGTTGTATGATTTTGCTGTGCGCTACCAGGATGTCATTGGCCCGCGCACGCGGGATGCCACCCCGGCCTATCGAGAGCGGATTTCCCTGCAGGCGGAAGGAACGCTGGTGAATACCGACCCGGCGGCGCTAAAAAATAAAGTCTGGCCCATTGTGCGCGATTCACAGATCGATGACAGCGATTACACCGCCGTGAGCCTGATCAACCTGATGGGCATCCAACACCCTGATTGGAACAGGCTGCTGCCAGACTCACCTCAACCTCAACATCAGCTCGAGTTGACCATCAGCGAGGTTTCACGCCCGGTGGAGAAAGTGTTTCTGGCCTCGCCGGACGGGGAGAATCTGGCGTTGCAGGAAATGCAATTCACCCTCCAATCGCGTGAACTACGGGTAGTTATCCCGGCTCTGGAGATCTGGGACCTGATTTTGATCGCATGGGGAGGCGCAGAATGAAGTCCGGCTCTGGAACCATACCCGGGGTTAACCCA
>JAGUYX010000007.1 GCA_020061145.1 Anaerolineales bacterium
AGCTGCCGCACTCCACATTTCCTGCGCCTGCGAAAGATCGATTCATTCGCAATCGAAACTCGGGAATTGGCAATCATTTGGTGGGATTCGGGGCTGCGTCACGGCAGGCTGAATACTGAATCAACCCCGCCCCTGCTCCCACCCTACGTCTGTCCCTCCCAGCGTCTCGGAAGGCACAGGAGGAGATTGCTTCAACCTGCAGAAAACGCAGGTTTCGCAATGACATTGGGTGCTATACAGGGTGAGGGGGTCTACTCGACAGGCTGATATCCGCCCTACGGTGCGCCGGCGGGTTTGAGGCGCGGCCAGAGGTACACCGCAAAACTGGCAGCCGCCAGGACTTCCAGCGCCCAACCCAGGGGGCGCATCCAGACGGCGGAGACGAACAGCGGCAGCACCCCGGCGACCAGGATGCCGGCGTTGAGCAGCCCGAAAGCCAGCCAGGCCAGCCAGACTCTGCCATGGCGCGGCGGCTGGCTGAAGCGCGGGGCGATCCAGAACGCCACCCCCATGATCAGTTGCACCAGCCAGCCAAAGACCAGGAACTCGATGTGCGCCTGCAGGGTCAGCCATAACGGCGGGTAAAAGGGTAGACCCTTATTCCATAAGAGCAGCGCCCCCAGGGTGAAGCCGGAAGCCAGGTAGATCAGACTGAGGCGCACAAACCAGACGCTGGGCCGCGGCATATCAGCGCTCCTTCACCCGCGGCCAGGTCAGGATCACAAACAAAATACCCGCCAGCCATTGGAACGCCGCCGAGGCCGCCAGCAGCCCGCCGCTGAAGGTGGACGGGGCCAGCGTAAACCAGGGCTCCCCGGTCAGGCGCAGCAATAAACCCAGGTTCAGGGCGAAATAGGCGACCCACATCAGCTTTTCGTTACCCCGCGGCGATTCGGACGAATATTTGGGGAACATCCAGAAGACCACCCCGAAAATCAACTGGGTGATCCAGCCGACCACCAGGACGTGCAGCATGGTGGGCAGCCCAAACAGGGCGGGTAACGTTCCAAAGGCGCGCAAAGCCTGCTCCCCCGCCAGGGTCAACCCCAGCAAGAAATAGATCAGCGAAGTTTTGATCATCCAGCGCGTCAGCGGGGGCATAATTCCTCCGTTAAGCCGGGATCGGACGGCGCAACCGGCGGGCGGTGCGGACGGATTGGAGCATCAGGGCGACGAAGAGCAGGATCGTGATCGCGTTCAGCATCCCGCCCCACATCCCGCCCAGCAGCAACAACCCGCCGCCGAGCAGGAAAACGGGACGCAAAAAGGTGAACAGGCGCGGCAAGCTTACTTCTCCAGCATGACCAGGGCCATCACCACCGGGGTTTTAGCTCTGACGCTATGCGCCAGGTTGGGCTGCATGTTGACCCAGGTGCCCGGCCCGGCCTGCAGCTGGTCGTCTCCGAGGGTCAGGTCGGCCTCGCCGGAGACGAAGAACAGGATGGCGGGATGGATGGAGGTGTGCTCGGAGAGCTCCTGCCCGGGGGCGAAACCGAACAAAACCAGCCGCGAGCGGTCGTCGCGGTGCAGGGTGCGGCTGAGGATGCTATCCGGGGGGATGTCGCCGATTTCGGCGGTCAGGTTGGCGAAAAATTTGTAGTCCATGGCTCCTCGTTGGGTTTCAGGCGTTCCAGCCAAGTGCGGTGCGGGCGGCGGGCGACATCATCAAGGGATGCCATTGCGGCTCCCACACCAGCTCGATCCGGATATTGGGTTGGTCGGGAAAAGCGAGGCTCAGCTCGTTTTCGGCGTGGCGCAGGATATATCCGTGCAGGGGGCAGGCCGGCGTGGTCATGGTCATCTGCACCAGGATACGGCTCTCGTCGATTTTGACGGTATATACCAGCCCCAGGTTGACGATATCCACGCCAATTTCCGGGTCGATCACCCGGCTCAGGGCCTGGTAAACGGCGTTTTCATCCATCTTAATCCTCCAAAAGACTGACCGAATACGGCTCGATCGCCTGCCGGCATTCGCTCAGAAAGGGTTCGGGCGCCAGGGAATGCTCGGCCAGCGCTTCTTCCAGGGTGTCGAACTCTGCAAATGCGCACCCCACGCATAAAAGCCGGTATTTGAGAAAGATAGCGACGGTGATCGGCCAGCGGCGCATGATTTCGCCGACAGTCAGGTTGGCAAGCGGCATGGCGAGTTACTCCAGTGAAAAATACGTTCAGCCTAACGGAAAGACCAGCGCGGGCTGAAGGTTTTCCATGGAGTAAAGTGTAAGGGATAGATTGGCTGGCGTCTTTGCGCTGGCGCAAAAAAGGGGGGTTAATCTTCGCTTTCTTCGGCGATTTTCACCAGGCTGTGCGGCTGGCGGATGATCACATGTTCGCGGCGGCTTTCGATCAGCCCGTTGGTTTCCCACCGTTTCAGGGTGCGGCTGACGGTGAACAGGGTGGTGCCGGTCATTTCCGCCAGGTCCTGGCGTGAAATCGCCAGGTCGATCAGCACGCCGTCCGGCAGGCGCTGCCCGGTCTGGCGCGCCAGGCGCATCAGCACGCGGGCGATGCGGCGCTCGACGCGCTGGGTGGAGAGCTCGCGAATGCGGTTCTGGAACTCGCCTATCTGGGTGGCCATCAGTTGCATCATATTGGCGGAAAGCGTCGGGTACTGCTCGTTGAGCGAAACGATGGCTTCCCGCGGCCAGTAAAGCACCTCGCTTTCGCCCACCGCCTGGCTCGAGACGGGATAGCGGGCTTTGGGGAGCATGGCAATGATGCTGAATACGCGCCCCGGGCCGATATATTCCATCAACACCTGCTGCCCGTCGCCGGTGGTCTGCGCCAGCTTCACCTTGCCCTGGATGACGAAATGCACCCGGGCAGCCGGGTCTCCCTGGAAGAAAAAGAACTCGCCATCCTGTTTGCGCAGCCGGTGGGCGGCCTGGGCGACCTGCTCCAGGGCGTGGTCGTTCAGGTTCTGGAAAAGGGGGTTGCTTTTCAGCAGGGCGAGCAGCTGGGGAGTCATCTCAAAACCTGGCACGGGTTAATTTTACATGATTTCCTGGAGGCAGTCTTCAATAGGGGTGTTGTTTTCTCGTTCCCAAGATCTTCGTGGGAAGGTCCGGCGGCCGCTCTGCGGGAATGCATGGCTCATCCTGGCCGACGCGGAGCATCGAGACTGGGTACCCATGCGGAGCCAGTTCATCCAGTACGCCGGCTGCCGAAAGGGAGCCATAGCTGACGCCGTAGACCGGTTCACTGAGGATCACCACACCTGCGTCGTGCAGGTAAAAAGCATTATCGTTAAAGTTTGGGTGGGTGTTAATGGCGCTGAACTCAATTCCCGGGCCGCCCGCGAAGGCATCGGCATCGAACCAGGCGGGAACGCCGTTTACGTCAAAAATCAGCAGGCCGACTTGCGGGTGGCTGCTGCCGTCCGGTTCGCCATAGGTGATGGCTGCAGCGGGAATCACTGCCACTGCCAGCCGGACATATTCCACTCAATTCGATCGAGATTAGCATGTATTTAGCGCCCGGTCAATTAACATTACAATTTTGTCGGCGGGGGCGCCGGGTTGAAGATTAACCGGTTGGAATTGCTCTCTTATTTGCGCTGGCGCAAAGATTAAACATCCGATTTCCGGTACGAT
>JAGUYX010000276.1 GCA_020061145.1 Anaerolineales bacterium
CGCTGCCTTCGGTCTGGCAGTGAATATGGGGGGCGCCATGGCGACGCACCTCCGGCGCAAGGAATATCCCATGCTCATCGTGAATCTAGTCTTGCTGGCGCTGGCCGGATTTGTGGCCTACGGGCGACTCGTTGCAGTGCCCCTGTGATCCCGAGATGGGTCAACAGCCGGCTTCCACCTATCGGGAGAGAACCATGAGGATCAAACTGACCATATACTCCGACTATGTCTGACCCTGGTGCTATGTCGGCCAGGGTGTGGTCGAGCGGCTGAAAACTGAATACGGTGCGGAGATCGAGTGGCGTCCGTTTTATCTGCGCCCCGATACGCCGCCGGAGGGCATGGAACTGCCTGATTATGTGAAAGCCCGCGCTGCCCAATCCCACGAGCATTTGAGGCAAAGGGCAAATGCCATCGGGTTAGAGATGGTCTTCCCGACACATATCCCGAACACGCGGCTGGCGCATGAAGCCACCGAATACGCCCGCCAGCGCGGTAAGGGTTTTGAGTTCCACCATGCCGTTTTCGAAAAATTCTACGGCAAAGGGCAGGACATCAGCAAGTGGAATGTCCTGCGCGCCGCCGCTGAAGAAGTCGGGCTGGACGCGGAAGAGATGCAAAGGCTGGTGGAAGCGGGAACATACACGGCCGCCGTCCAATCGGAAGTAGACCAGGCGTACCAGATTGGCGTGACCGGTGTACCGACTTATGTTTTGAACGATCGCTACGCCATCGTAGGCGCACAGCCTTATGAGGTATTCCAGCAGGCGCTGGAGCGGCTGGTTTCTGAAACCCAATGAGAGGTAAATCGTAGGAGATAAAGATGAATTCAAACTACCAGATGGAAATCCCCAGACGCAAGCGACCCAGGCCACCCACTCACCAGGGTATGCCCCATACCCAGATCGGCATACAACCTGTGCCTGAGATCCACGCTGAGCTGTTCAGGCGTTGTTACTCTCTACCCGATGTCCAGAACCGCCCAACGGTGATATCCGTCCCGGGGGCGCGCGCTCTCTGGCTGCGCGAAGACCTGCCGCTGGCTCATCCTGAAGTGATCGCTCGCGGGCGTGAGTTTGCCCACATCCATCCAGACGGCAGCCTGCACGTCGGGCTGCCCCCCGAGCGCGCCCGCGAAGCCGTGAGCAAGGGTTGGGCGGAGCCGCATCCCATGGCCCAATACCTGGGCAACGATGGCATGGTGATGCTCTATACCCCGCTGGACATGGATGAACTGGAAGTGGTGTTTGGGCTGATCCTGGATTCTTACAACTTCGTCACCGGACGCAATCTGAGTCCTGAGGACGCCTTTTCTGATGTAACCACAGGAGAGAAATGAACGTTATAACCCGGCCTCAGCCGATTGCCATTGCCCCGCACCGCATTCACCCACAGACCCGTCCAGGCTACGTCCATCTCAAGGTCGCCAACCTGGAGAATCAACTCGTCTTTTACCAGCAGACGCTGGGCTTACGCCTGCACTGGAGGGAGGGGAACAGCGCCGGTCTGGGCGCCGGCGGCGAGGACATTGTACGCCTGACTCAAATCCCAGATGGAAAACGTTATCGCGGCGTGACCGGCATCTACCACTTCGCCATCCTCTTCCCCAACCGGCGCCAACTGGCGCGTGCCATCTCCCGCCTCTTTGCCCTGCGCTGGCCCAACTACCCCACCGACCACCTCATGACCAAAACCACCTACCTGGACGACCCCGAAGGAAATAACATCGAGCTCTACTGCGAATCGCCGGAAGATGGGGTATCCATGGTCGGTCCCGATGGGGAATTTTATGCCCGTCACGCCGACGGCAGATGGAGCGACGGGCGCGAACCGCTCGACCTCCGGGCGCTCTTCTCCCATTTGAGCGAAGACGACCGCCTGGATGAACCCGTCTCGTCCGAAGTGCGCATAGGGCATTTCCATCTCTTTGTCTCCAACCTGGACGAGACGCGCCGCTTCTATCACGACCTGCTCGGCTTCGACGATATGGGCGTGGCGCGCGGCTTTCGGATGGGCATGGTCTCGGCGGGAGGCTACCACCATCATGTTGGCTTCAACACCTGGCAGGGGGAGGGCGCGCCGCCGCCTCCACCCGACGCGCTGGGGCTGAAAGCCATCTCGTTTGTCCTGCCCGATCGCGCGGCCTGGGATCAACTCATGGCGCGCATCGAGGAGATTGAACTGCCCTACAACCAGACGGAAGAGGGCATCCTGGTCAAGGACCCCGCCCAAAACAGCGTCTTGTTTACCAGGAAAGAATGAAAATGAACCCGCGTGCCTGGGGTACGCTACTTATCTGGCTTGGCGTGCTGGCCTGGGCGCCGTTTTTCCTCTTTTTGGCGATCGGGCGGGAAGTTTCGCTTTTCCCATTCCTGGCCGCCCACCTGGCGGGTGTGCTCGGTGGTGCCTGGCTGCGCACCAACGCCGACCGCAAGGCAGGGGTATCGACCACCCCTGATCACGGCCGCTGGCGGCGTTTAGCCAGCCGGATCATGATTTATCTCGGCGTGCTGGCCTGGGCGCCTTATTTCTATCTTCAGCGCTTTGCCGGCCAGGAGGTTGAAATCGCGCCCTTCCTGGCTGCCCACCTGACCGGCGTCCTGGGTGGAGCAGCGCTGCAGGCCAGCGTGGAAGTGGAGCGGTGGTTCCAGCAGAGGAGGTACGGTAAGCAATGATTCGATCGGATCGATTACCCTTGAAATGGGCGATCATCGGAATTGTGGCCGCCCTTGTTGGGGTTGGCGCGCTCTTTTTCGGCAATCGGCTACGTTCAAAGGGAAATTGAATCAGCGAGGCATAGGCTTTCCTGTTTCTCTGGAGCATGGCGTTCTTGGCGGCTCTTGAGATCAGTGTGGAACCAGTCCTTTGTTCTTGCGTTTGCGTTATCGAAGCTCTGACCTGCAAAGTATTTGAAAGCGACCGTATGATCGTGGTGCCTTATCGATCTGATCACATCGACTACAACAACTGGCAGAGGGGAAGGAGCGCCGCCCCGATGGTCTCTTCAAGCGCAATCCATCAGGGAATGCTTTGCTCTTGACTACTGCCAAATTAGCTGAATTGAACAAGTGACAAAAACATGAGCGATGAATTAACAATTGGCTCTCACGGACCTGAATTCCGCTTGGCCTCCAGCCAGGGCGGCGAGATGGGACTGGCCGACTACCGCGGGAAGTCGCACGTCGTCCTGTTCTTCGTGCGTGAATATAACTGAATGCAGTGCCGCGCGCACGTCGCCCAGTTGGGGCGTATGTATGAGGATTTTCGATCAGCCAGCGCGGAAGTGGTTGTCATTCTAGGGGATACTCTGGAACGGGCAATCAAATACGCGGAACAACTCAAAGTTCCCTTCCCTGTGCTTGCCGACCCCGAGCGCAAGGTGTATCAGGCATTTGATCTGGGCAAAGTTGCCTTTGTCATCCAACGCACAGCCTCCGTGATTGTGGATCGGGAAGGTGTGATTCGATACGTCAAACGCGCTGCCAACCCAATGACCTGGCTTCAGGAAAGCCTTGAACTGCTCGAGTTCGTCAAAGAAATGGATAACGAATCATAACGATCGCGGCCAAACCTGTGAAATGCAAACAGGAACCAGGCGTCTTTATGCCCGTCGTCAACCGCGACAAGTGCAAAGGCAAAGCCGAATGCACAGCGGTCTGCCCGTACGACGTGTTCGAGATTGCGGTTCTTCCCGCCGCAGAACGCGCCGCGATAAGTTTCGCGGGACGGCTTAAGGGCCTGGCCCACGGTTGGAAACAAGCCTTTCCTGTTCGCGCCGCAGCCTGCCACGCCTGCGCCGAGTGCGTCGCCAGTTGCCCCGAAAAAGCCATTACCCTCAAACGCGTAGCAGCAGTCTGAACTGATTCATTTTCATCGGAGTTTTTTCTTTGAGAAAATCAATGACAAACAGTGAAGAAAGAAAGAATCTTTCTATTTACCACCTGGTGCAATTTCCCGCTTCCTACTTTACTGATCAGAGGCAGACGCGTTACCCCGCCATCTTTGCCTTGCATGGACACGGTAGCAATGAGCGCGACCTGATTGGGCTGGCTCCTCATCTGCAGGATAACCTGTTATGGATCAGCGGCCGTGGACCGGTGGAATTTGCCCCCGGCGCTTATGACTGGTACCCCGTCACCCAGTTTGGCCGGCCTGATCCTGACCATCTGGAGGCGGCCCTGGAGAAAATCAACAGTTTCATCAGCGAAATGCTGGATACCTATCCGATCGACCCGCAAAAACTTTTTCTGATGGGCTTTAGCCAGGGCAGCATGATTTCGATGTCCTTCCTGCTCACCCGTCCGCATCGCATCGCGGGAGTCATCGCACAGTCGGGTTATGTTCCCATGCAATCGGGTCTGCATGTGGATGAAGCGGGCGTAAAAGGCAAACCTGTGGTGATGACGCACGGCTTTGAGGATGCGAGTTTGCCGCTCGAATGGTCGCATCAATCTCGCGACTTCCTCAGGGGCTATGGCATGAATGTGGAGTATCACACCTTTCACATGAATCACACCATTACGGCGGAGTCGCTGGCGGCGGTGAGGGCGTGGCTGGACAGGCAACTGTAACGGCGAAAGAAAAAAGGGTGCTCATCGAAGCACAATGCCTACCTTCTATTTATCTACCTAAGGGGGAGGAATTAGGCATGGAGTTAACTTGAGGGCATCAGCTACGTATTCCCCCAAATTAATCGCGTCAGGCCGAGGATGTCCTCACGTTGTTCGGGTGTGATTTTAATGCGCGGCGAGTTCAGCCGCGATGTATTACGATTTTCCACAATTAACAATTTAGCGTCCGCACTCTGGACGTGCGCATGCCAGGCGCGGCGCTGCACTTTGTAAAGTTTCAACGGCTCCAGGTTGTACGCAAATACCTGTGTGACTGTATTTTCGCCCTCGCCAAGGAAAAGAATGCAGCGTCCACTCAACAAGACGAATACCTCATCGCTTTCGTTATGGCGCTGGAATTCGACAAGATGCTGAGGGGTCAAGTCGGGGGCAAACATTAGAATCGCGACGCGCCAGCAATCAGAATCTATCAGCGCCTGGAAACCAGGGTTTTGCGTTTCATGGATTTCAAGCAGGGAGGCCGGAATGGAGTCATTCATGGTTTTCTTGACAGGGTACAGAAATTATGATAATTTATTGACAACGTTTACCGACAACGTTATCAATCGTATTATAACAAGTATCCCAAGATGTGCCAATGGTAACAATCAAAGATGTAGCTAAACTTTCGGGCGTTTCCATCAAGACGGTTTCCAGAGTGGTAAATAACCTGGCAGAAGTCTCCCCCGAAACTCGGCAAAAAGTCCAACAGGCAATTTTAGAGTTAGGCTATCAGCCGAATACAACCGCGCGCAATCTGGTCGCCGGGAAGACTAACACAGTTGGCGTGATCATCCCCCACTCTGCAGATTATATTTTCACACACCCATTTTTTACCCAGGTATTGCAGGGCATTGCCGAAGTGCTCAGTGCAAACAATTTTAATTTGCTCCTCCATCTTGCTCAAAATGAAGCGCCGTACGCAAGACTATACTCTCAGCGAAAAGTGGATGGACTGATTCTGATGAGTATCCCGATCGGGGACCCCAATATTCATGGGCTGGAGGAGAATGGTGTGCCTTACGTTTGTACCTGCCGAATTTCTGAGACGAACAATTCGACCAGTTGGGTGGATGCCGATTTTGCAGGCGGCGTCGAACAGGCAATGGAACATTTAATCTCCCTCAGGCACCGCCGCATCGCACTCCTGGCAGGCCCAATGAGTCTGGTCTCTGTACGCTTACGTGTGCTGGGATACCATAATTCGCTGCGAAAACACGGACTACCTGTGGCAGACGGGTATATTCTGGAAGGTGATTTCACTTCAGAATCGGGGTATGCGCTGGCAACCAAAATCATGAAGGCCCCGAATCCCCCCAGTGCTCTCATCTGTGGTGACGATATGATGGCATTTGGCGCGATACAGGCTTTGAAGGAGCTGGGGTATGGCGTGCCTGAAGACGTTTCCGTCATTGGGTTCGACGATATCAGCCTGGCGCGCTTTTCCAGCCCGGCGCTAACAACCATTCGGCAGGATACCTACGCAAAAGGACGGATGGCCGCCGAGGCTCTACTGGCTTTCATGCGCGACAAGCATAACGCACCCCCAAGGCAAATTATGTTGGAAACATCTCTCATTACCAGGAACTCCACTGCGTCTGCGAAAAATTGATCAACCACATGTTTGAGAAAGGAGGGTTTCCTAAGCCGAATGTGAAAAAGTCATTTTCCCGCTTCACAATAATTTCGAATTAAATTAAGGAGAGAATACTATGAAAGTTTCTTGGATGAAAAAGACGCAAGGCGGTCTTTTTTTGACCCTTAGCCTGCTAGTTGTATTCTCGTTCCTGCTTGCCGCTTGCGGACCCGCTGCAACGACAGAAGCGCCAGCGCCCACCCAGGCGGTGACCAGAGAATCTCCCACAGAGGCTGCGGATTCCACCGCAACGGAAGAGCTCATGCCCCTGCCCCCTATTACCATCCTCATCAACGAATCACCCTGGCTGGCGGGCTTCGAGGCCCTGGTCAACAAATATGTGGAAGAAACCGGCCACCAGGTCAATTTGAACCGCACTCCGTTCAATGGAATGCTGGAGAAATCGCGCAACTCTGTGCAAGCTTCCGAAAGTGAATTCGACATCCTGACCCTGAACGAGCAATGGTACATGCAGTTCTACGCGGATGGGCTGGTGACACCTATCAAGGAGATTGACCCGAACTTCGAACTCGATCCACAGATCATCGAGTACGAATGGGCAACGCGCTGGAATCCAGAATTGGGCTATTCCTCACAAGACGGCGAACTGTATGGCTTGCCTATCAACGGGAACATCATGCTTTTCTTCTATCGCAAAGACCTGTTCGAGGAGCAAGGACTGGCCGCCCCGCAAACCTGGGCAGATGTAGAAGCTTCCGCGCAGAAACTCCACAGCGCAGATATGTCCGGCTATGTCGTGCGCGCCAACCCGCCCAACTGGGAATTCCAGGCTTTCCTCGCCAGCTTTGGCGGCAGTGTAATCAAGCTGGATGAACAGACTCGAGAGTGGGAAGTGACCTTCAACAGTCCAGAAGCGCTGGAAGCTTTGAACACCTGGCTTAAACTGGGGCGTGAGTACGGTCCCGCAAACTATGCAGATAACGGCCAGGCGGAAATGATTGCTCTCATGGCAAGCGAAAAAGTCGCTCAGATGGTGCTGGTTGGGGCTGCTGCTCCTGATTTTGACAACCCCGAAAAATCTACTGTGGTTGGGAAGGTAGGTGCTGTGCCGGTGCCAGGTGCGACCATTGGCTCGAACGCTACTATGTCTGGAATCTGGGTCATGGGCATTCCTCACAACCTGCCGGACGAGCGCAAGGAAGCCGCGCTTGCTTTTCTAACCTGGGCGCTGAGCAAGGACGCGCAATTATTCTACGCCCAGTCTGGCGCTATTCCTGTACGGCAGGATGTTTATGAAGAAATGGCAAACGACCCCACGCAGGGTTGGTGGATGAAGGCAATGGCCGACAGCACGCCATTTATTCATGCCCAGCCGCGCCTTGCGGAAACGCCCCAGATCATCGAAGTGCTGGACCGCCGCTTGAAGCAGGCTTTGATTTCTGAAATTACCCCTGAGCAGGCACTCTTAGAGGCAGCCAGGGAGATTCACAAAATCCTGACCGATGCCGGTTATCAAGTCAAGCCGCTGGCTGATTAACCACTTCAAGGGGAGGCGAACATCAATTCCCCTCCCCTTTCTCTGGTTATACATGATATTCCATGCAACTTACCCCGAATTCCTCCTCTGCCTCCAAACCAGTGGGACTGACCAACCGTCTGGGTGGTTTCATTGACCGTACCTTTCAATATTGGACGATTGCCCCGCTCGTAATCACCCTCCTGTTGCTGGTTGTATACCCCATCTTTCAATTGGTCAGAATGAGCGTTTCAGAGGTGGATATTGTCATCGGGCGGGCCGTTTGGGAATTTGTCGGCTTGAAACACCTTGAAACGGCGCTTCAAGACCCGGTCGTGCCGGTTGCATTGAAGAACACCCTTGTGTTTGTCATTGCAGTCGTCATCATTGAAACGTTGCTCGCCCTGACGATTTCCATCTTGGTCAGTCGCAGCAAACATCTGGTGGGGCTATATCGCACGGTATTGTTGATTCCCTTGTTGGTTCCACCTATCGCCATCGGCACCATGTGGCGGCTGATGTACGATTACAACTATGGTTTTATCAATCAGGTCCTGGCTGTGTTCGGCAGTGCCGGCCTCACCTGGACGGCGGATCCCAAGCTGGCAATGCCCTCCGTTATCGTGGTGGACTTATGGCACTGGACAAGTTTTATGTTTCTCATCATCCTGGCGGGATTGGAATCGCTGCCCCAGGAGGTGAACGAAGCCGCGCGAGTGGACGGCGCAACCGAATCCCAAATTCTCCGCTTCATCACGTTGCCTCTTCTCCGCCCCACGCTGGTGACTGCTATCATGCTTAGAACCATTTTTGCCTTCAAGGTGTTTGATGAAATTTTTCTTCTGACCGGCGGAGGACCTGGGACGGCCACCGAGGTTATCAGTTTGTATATCTATGATGTATTCTCCGGGCAATTCCGCCTGGGGTATGCTTCATTCCTGGCGCTGGGGCTGGCGCTCATCATTTCCATCTTCGTCATCTTTTATCGCCGGCTTGGACGGCGCGCTCAGTTGTAGGGTGAGAATCGCCATGAAAAAGATTTCCATCGAACCTTTTTTCCGTCATGGTTTCCTGATGTTCGTTGTAGTCTTCACCCTGGTTCCTATTTTCTTTACGCTGGCGACCTCCCTCAAATTATTCCGCGACATCATTTCCGGCAGCCTGGCGTTTACGCCCACACTGGTCAACTATCAGCGTCTCTTTGATCCCAGTCAAAGCAATTTTTTACGTCTCACACTCAACAGTTTAGTGGCCGCCGTAGGGACAATGGTCGTGGTACTGACCGTTGCCAGTTTAGCCGCGTACAGCCTCAGCCATTTTCGCTGGCATTCCTTGTGGAGCGGTTTGTTGTTAGGCGCGATTTTGTTTATCCACATGCTTCCGCCCGTCACATTTTTAGGACCGTTCTATCTGATTGCCCGTTCGCTCAACATCTATGACACTGTCCTGGCAGTCATCATGGGACACATTATTTTGAACCTGCCCACCGCCACCTGGATTTTGCTGGACTTCTTCGCCGATATTCCAAAGGAACTGGAAGAAGCCGCCATGGTGGACGGGGCGAATCGCTTTCAAGCCCTGACCCAGGTGTTGCTCCCGATGATCCAACCGGGTATCGCCGCCGCAGGTGCGCTGGCGTTCATTTTCTCGTGGCGCGATTTCCTTTTTTCCCTCACGCTGACCAGCACGCCTCGAGGCATGACTATTCCGGTTGGTATTTCAAGTTTTGTGCAGGAATATAGCATCCGCTATGGAGAAATGGCAGCGGGCGCTTTTTTTGCCATGATACCCGCCCTGCTGATGGTCGCTTTTGCTCAACGATTCATTATCAAAGGACTGACGCTCGGAGCGTTGAAAGGATAGCAGATTCGATGGCCGAAGACCACAGCGCTTCCCAGGAAACTCCAGCTTCCGGCCTAGACGAGCCGGTCTGGTCCTATCGCGGCTATCACCTGCGCCCATCCGAATTTACAACAGCGATGGTGCATTATTACCGCGCCGAAATCCAGCGCTCCAACACCTGGCGCATGAGGCTGGACAATACGACAAACTGGGCAGTGGTCACCACCAGCGCAGCGGTTTCCTTTGCCCTGTCCTCCCCTGCCAACCATCACGGTGTTTTGATCCTCAACTCCCTTCTTATTGCTATTTTCTTATGGATCGAAGCGAGACGCTATCGCTACTACGAGTTATGGGCGCTCCGCACCCGCTTAATCGAGACCGACTTCTTCGGCGCCATGCTGGTACCACCATTTGCACCTCACCCTGAATGGGCAGAGAACCTTGCCGAATCGCTGCTCACACCCGAATTCCCCATCAGCATCTGGGAAGCCATCGGTCGCCGTTTCCGCCGTAACTACATCTGGATTTTCGTTGTGCTGGAGATCGTTTGGGCGCTCAAAGTGTATTTGCACCCCGTTCCCGTTGCCAATTGGGCGGAATTTGTGACCCGCTCCGCGCTCGGACCTGTACCCGGTTCGATCATCATCGCCGCGGGCTTACTGTTTAACGGCACGCTGGTTCTATTCGGACTTTTGACTGCCGGGTTGACCCAGGCTAGCGGCGAGGTCTTGCCGAAGTTCGAAAGCGTCCCGATAATTCATTCGCTCTGGCGCGCCATGGAAACACACCCGGAGGGAGAGAAACCCACTTCACGTCCAGAGAGGGAGCGAGCTTCCCGCCGTCGCCGCAGCATTCTGGCGATGGTAGTCACCAGCAACCCGCAGGCAGTGTCTGAACAAATCATCAAAGAGATGAAGCGCAGCGGCACTCTCCTGCCTGGACAAGGCATCTACTCGCATCAGGAGCACCCGGTCCTGCTGGTGGCTCTCACGGTAACCGAGGTAGCGCATCTGAAATCCATCGTTCGCAACCTGGACCTCCACGCCTTCGTGACCATCATTCCTGCCCAGGAAGTATTGGGCGGGGGCTTTCAACCTTTGAAGTAGGAGAAACAACAATGAGCCCTCCACTCACCATGTCTGGCGCAGAGCCGTTCCTGTTTCCCGGCAATCGTACGGGCGTTCTATTAATTCACGGTTTTACCGGTTCTCCTGCCGCCATGCGCGGGCTGGGAAAGTACTTGAACGAAACATTGGGATACTCCACTCTGGGAATCCGCCTGCCCGGTCACGGCACGCATGTGGACGATTTGCGCCGCCCCGCATGGCGCGATTGGATCGCCGCCGTGGAAGACGGCTTGAACCTCCTGCAGGGCATGAGCGAGCGCATCTACGTCGCGGGGCTTTCTATGGGGGGCGTTTTGACCCTGATTACCGCCTGCCACTATCCCGTTCTTGGCGCGGTGGCGTTATCCACGCCATACGCCGTGAAAGATTGGCGTATCTCCCTCATGCGTCCTCTCAGCCTGATCATACCAAAATTCAAGAAACCGGGCGCGGTGGGCATTGCTGCCGAAACATCCTACCGCTATTTTGTCACACATGCCATCGCCGAGGCGGCCGGGCTGGCGAAAATCATGCAGGAAGCCTTGCCCCAGATCAAAATCCCCGTTCTGGCGATTCAATCGCGCCGCGACCGGGTGATCGAGCCAAACGCCCTGGATTTGCTGTATGAGCGCCTCGGCGCGCCACACAAAGAGACGTTTTGGCTGGAAAAAAGCGGACACGTCATCACCCTGGATGTGGAGCGCGAAATCGTTTACGCACGCGTCGCGCATTTCATCCAACAACTGGAAAATTAAAACGAATCCATTTTCATCAGAAGGAGTTCCCATGGCTGCCTCTTCCGAAACGCTTTCCATATCCGAAGTCTCGCCCGTCAAAGGGCGCTGGCGCAACGTGGTGACGCTGGCATTCGCCGGTATTGTGGACGCGGGCGAAGACCAGGCAATGTCCTCCATGTTCCCTGCCATTCGGGCGTCTTTGAATATGACCACCGCCCATCTCGGCACGATCACCAGCCTCGGCAAGGTGATGGAGCTGATCTTCGGTCCGATTTGGGGCATGCTGGCAGACCGCTTCAGCCGCAAGCGGATTCTGATCATCGGCACGGGGCTATGGGGCTTGTGGACGCTCCTGATTGGCTTTTCCGCCAGTTACGAAATGCTGCTTACCCTGCGCGTTGTCGCCGCCATCGGGCTGGTCGCGCTCGGTGCGCCGATGAACTCCATGCTTACCGACCTGTTCCCGCAAAAGGAGCGCGGCAAAGTTTTTGGCATCATGCGCATGATCTCCTCCCTGGCAGTGATTGTCAGCATCTTATTCTTTGGGCGCCTGGCGGAAATTCCCGAAACCGGCTGGCGGATCGGCTTCATTACCTTCGGCGCGCTGAGTATGATGTCCGGTGTGCTGTTTGCCCTCTTCCTTACCGAGCCGCCGCGCGGGGCAGCAGAAAAAACCCTTAGCGGCTTGGCCGAATTATCCGACAAACGCTATCGTTTCAGCCTGAAAAACTCGGCGGCGATTTTTCGCGTACCGACTAACCTTCTACTTATCCTGGAAAAGATTTTCGGGGTGCCGGTGCAAATTACCGTATTGACCTTCGCCGTCACTTGGCTGGTAGATGAGCGCGGCTTCCGCCCCGGCCAGGCGACGACTATTTTGAGCGGCATCGTCATCGGCTCCGCACTGAGCACGCTGATCGGCGGATTGCTCGGTGATTGGGCGGAGCGCAAATATCCGCGCTATGGACGGCTGTTCGTGGTGCAGGGCTCGCGCGCCATGATGGCTCTGCTGGGTTACTACTTCTTCCAGCAGGCGGCGGGTGGGATGACCGCCTTCATCGCCTTTGCTGTGTTATTCGGCCTGTTTCTGGACATGGCTTTTTCTGGCGCAATTGCCCCGATGATTGCCGCTGTCAACGTGCCGGAACAGCGCAGCACCGCCTACGCCGTTAACCGTCTGGCGAACGGTCTCATTCAGGCAGCGGTAGCAGCAATCGTCGGCGTCATCGGCAACCAGATTACGCTTACCAATCTATTCTTTTGGGCGGTGACCGTTTCCCTCCTCGTGAGCGCCCTTTCCTGGTTCGCTTTCTACCCCATCTATCACCGGGACCGACTGGCGTTGGATGACTTGTTGGCGAAACGGAGAGTCGATCTTGCAGGATAATTCAAACCCTTCATGCCGCGCCCGAAGCCGGGCGTTGAACCCAACGCCCTCCCTACCACTAAAGCCGCTATCCCTTTCTCGCAAAACGGAAGAATGAAAGGTACGACCTGAAAATGACCCGTCCGATTCCCTTTCCGCGCGCTTTTCACGTCATGGCCAAGCCGCGCGGCGCGCTCTGCAACCTGAATTGCGACTACTGTTTTTACCTTCGCAAGGAGGATTTATATCCCGGCGCGTCCTTCCGCATGTCGGATGAAACACTGGAGAGTTACACCCGCCAGTACATCCAGAGCCAGCGCGCGCCCGAAGTGAACTTCGCCTGGCAGGGCGGCGAGCCGACCCTGATGGGGCTGGATTTTTTTCGCAAAGCCGTGGCGAAACAGCAGAAATATGCCCGTCCCGGCATGAGAATCGAAAACGCCCTGCAAACCAACGGCACACTTCTGGACGACGAGTGGTGCCGCTTCTTCGCTAAGAATCGCTACTTAATCGGGATCAGCCTCGACGGTCCGCGTGAAGCGCATGATTTGTATCGCAAGGACAAGGGAGGCGCGCCCACCTTTGACCGCGTCTTGCGCGGCGTTGAATTGCTTAGAAAGCATAAAGTGGATTTCAACGTACTGACCTGCGTCAGCGCCGCCAATGTCCATCAACCGCTGGAGGTATACCGTTTCCTGCGCGACGAGATCGGTGCACAGTTCATCCAGTTCATCCCCATCGTCGAACGCGACAACACGACAGGCTTCCAGGAAGGGACGGCGCTCACCCCGCGCTCCATTTCGGGAAGACAATACGGCGATTTTCTCATCAGCATTTTCGATGAGTGGGTGCACCGTGATGTGGGCAGGGTCTTCGTGCAGATGTTCGATGATGCGCTGGGACGCTGGCTGGGCGCGCCGGGCGGCCTGTGCGTTTTTCAGAAAACCTGCGGAAAGGCGCTGGTAATGGAGCAAAACGGTGATTTGTATTCCTGTGACCATTTCGTTGAGCCGCGCCATCTTCTGGGCAACATTCTCGAAACACCACTAATCAAACTGGCGGGTAGTACACAGCAGCTAAAGTTCGGGCTGAACAAAAAAGCCTCTCTGCCGCGCTACTGCCGCGAATGTCCAGTTCTATTTGTCTGCAACGGCGGCTGTCCCAAGGACCGCACCGACCTCACGCCCGATGGCGAGGCGGGGTTGAACCATCTTTGCGACGGGTTCAAAGCCTTTTTCATTCACATTGACCAGCCCATGCGAATGATGGCGGGCTTACTCCGCCAGTGCCGCCCCGCGTCCGAAATCATGAAACTAGTAAAATAAGAGTGTGACCTATGAATACTATCTTAATCCTGATTGATACGCTGCGCCGCGACCACCTCGGTTGTTACGGCAATGACTGGATTCAAACCCCCAATCTCGACGCATTGGCGCGGCGGGGCGTTGTTTTCGAAAATGCTTATCTTGGCTCTTACCCCTGTATACCCGCCCGCCGCGATATGTGGACGGGACGATTTGAGTTCCCATGGCGTGGCTGGGGGCCCCTCGAACCATCTGACCCCGATATCGCCAAAATTGTTTCCCACAATGGGCATACGAGCATGCTCATTAGCGATCACTATCATCAATGGGAACGTGGGGCTGGAAACTATTTCTTCAACTTTTCTGGAGTGGAATTCGTTCGCGGGCAGGAAAATGACCTGTGGATTACCGATCCAGACATTCCCGTCGAATATCCGGGCGACGTGGAACGGATGGCGCGTCACGCATTGCGCCCCGGCTCCTTTGCGCGTTACAAGCGCAACACTGCCCACTTCAAAGTGGAACAGGATTACTTTGCCCCGCAGGTCTTCCGTAAAGCCTCCGAGTGGGTCGAACGCAACCGCGCCCAAAAGGATTTTTTTCTCCTGCTCGAAGTCTTTGACCCGCACGAACCCTTCGATCCCCCCTTTCCCTACAGCGAAATGTACAACCCCGGTTACACCGGCGACCGCTTCATCTGGCCCACCTACGGGAAATCAAACCTCTACAGCCATGAGGAGCTCAAGGAAATCCGCGCTTTGTACGCCGGCGAAGTCACGATGGTGGATCGGTGGCTCGGACACCTGCTCGACACGGTGAAACACCTGGGGTTGATGGACGATACCATGATTATCGTCGTCACCGACCACGGTCATCTCTTTGGCGAACATGGGATGATCGGTAAACCATGGAGCGATCTGGGCGATTCGAATATGTATCAGGAACTCGCCCACATCCCGCTCATCATTTACCATCCCAAAGGTCAGGCGGGGCGCCGCGTGCCGCACCTGGTTCAACCCGTGGATCTATTCGCCACCGTCCTGGACGGATTCGACATACCGCTTCCTGCCGGGACGCATGGGCGGAGTCTGCTCCCCTATATTCTCCACGCCGGCGAAGGCAAGCCCATCCGCGAGACGGCCGTTTATGGGCGTTATGGTGAAGCCATGAACATCACCGATGGCGAATGGACGCTCTACCTCTGGCCCCCCGGCGAAAAAAACCGACCGCTCTACTGGTACTCCCACCTCCCACCCCAATTCGGCGATTTGCATGTGGATGACGACTTCGACGGGGTTCGCTACACTGCACATGTAACGCGGGGACCCATGTCCACCGCCCTTTACAACGTCAGGGATGACCCCCGCCAGGAGCGGGATCAGTACGCCGAACATCCGGAGGTCGTTGAACGGCTTAAAGCCAGCCTGCGCAACTTCCTGACCTCTATCAACGCCCCGCGCGAACAATTCACCCGCTTGGGGCTATAGCAAGAATGAGTCGTTGCTCAGTCACGCCTGAAGTGCGGGGCTGAGCCTACCCGTCTGGCGCCTGGAAGCCGCGAAGTCGCGCTGCTTGCCCCGGAAAAAATGGCGCCCTATATCAATGCAATTTTGCTAATGGGGGGCAGCGCCTGCGGCCTGGCTGCCGCCGATGGTGTGATCGGTTATCCGGAAGAAGAGGGCATCGGGCACAAACACAACCCTGGTCGTTAATGCCGTGCAGCGGGTCAATCTTTTCGACGTAAACTTAAGCAACGCCGATGTGGCGACCCTCTACCTTTTTCAGCGGACGAATGAGTGCCTGGTGCCGAAGCTCAGGCGTGAATTGCGGCCCGGGGCGCGCTCAAAAATGCCCAGGTCTTTACATAATTTAGACTTATTGCGGAATCCCGGCAATGAGTCGTTAAATAGGTGGAAAAATGAATACACCGCGAACGGGTTTAGAAACTGAGCGAAGCTGCTCCAGAGGCCAGATATTCTACTGCGCTTGCGGCAGTAACAATCCTGGCCCCATCCACTAGGTCCGTTTCTGTGATCCCGCGCGGCTTGGTGCAGGCCCCGCAGGCCCAAATCTGCCCGCCATTGTTCACAAAGGATTGCATTACTTCCCTCAGCGGTTGAAAGCCTTCCTTGGCAATGTCATCAGCGTAACCTCGGGTGGCGTTCCAAACCCCATCGATCGTCAGAAGCACCACCACCTCCTGATCGGCGGACGCCGCCACGTTGCCGACCACAAACGAGAGGATGGCGCGCTCGGCATCTTCACGCCCATGCGTACAGTTGATCAACAGCTTTGCCATTTCAAATTCTCCTTTCGATAAATCGTTACTTTTTTCTCACGAAAAACCGCAGTTCCGGCCCTTCGGACTCGATCATCCTTAATAAAGTGTTTCCCGAGAGGCGGCACCAGGCTTCGATATCTCCCCTGGCCGTCGGGTCATCTACGCGGACTTCCAGCACCTGCCCGGAGTTCATCACGCGCAGTTTTGATTTGATCGCCGGGGTTAGCATGGCGCAGGTCGATCCGCCTGTCGCGCTGTCGGTAAGGAATACCAACAACGCGTCTCGGTCAGGTGTCGCCTCCCCTTCCCCTGGCCCATTCATCACCGCAGCCTGCTCATTCAATGCTACTGGTTGGAACCCACTACACAGCAGGTGAAAATGCGCAATCCGTCCGCCCTGCATAGTGCAATACGACTGCTGTTCTATCGTGTACCAGTCTCCCTGCTTCTTAAGGAGGAACCGGTAGAAGATTCCCAACCACTCACCGACCTGCTCAATCCGGCTGTGCTCGACTTGAAAATCACTGCACTCGCCAAACCATTCACGAAATTTCGCTACCAGGTCCGTGATGTTATCGAATTTTACATACCGGTTGGGCGTTAATAACTGGCTCACGACATCCGGCTGGCAGAATCGTTCCAGACGTTCCGGCTCCCCATCCGTGATCGCGCGGACCCAGTCTTCCCCCATCTGCCGCAGACCCAGGCGCTCAAGGCGCTCATTCTCCATTAGCATCTCGACCATCATTCCTCCATGTATTGATATGAGTGGGCATCACTTCACTTCGTTCAGTGCAGGCGCTGAGTGGAGCTTGCGTAGTCGAAGGATGCCTTGCTCCCCTCCGACTTCAGTCCGTTCCGCTCAGCCCGCCTGATTCAGATCCCTTTGCGTGGCCCGCATCGCGCGAGGGACTTTTGCGGCGATGACAGCCACCCCAGGAGCGATGATGAAATTTGAGTTGACATGATTCATCTTCCTTTATCTGATCTGTCCTGTGATTTATTAATTACCGGGGTGGAACCCCGAACAGATAAGCCTTAGCTCGGCGATCTTCCCGTTTTGAACTTCGGCGAAGGCGTGCTGCTCGATGACTTGCCAACCACTGGCTTCGTCGTGCAGCCGCAGGCGGTAGCTCAGGTACAGGGTTTCGGCCATTGGCGCAACCACAGACTGCAAAACCTGGAGCTCATCGCTTTCGCCAAACCAACTCTGCAGCAAGCCCGCGGCTTCTTCGGCTGTGTTTCCCTGCATTTCTTCACCCGGAACCTGGGCGCGGAAGCGAACCTGGGGTGAAAAGAGCTGCTCTAAACCTTTATAATCCTGAGCCCCCAACGCTTTTAAAAAGTATTGGCCCGGGAGATTGCCGGATGGACGAACGTATCTCGGACTGTTTCATGAAATGGAGGTAAAGGAAATGATGAGAACATATTAAGCCAACTCGGATATAATTTATCTGTATTTACATTAAATCAATAAGAGGCTTCAAACGGGTATCCCTGCAGGATACAAGAAGGGATACATTTGCATGGATAAGATGGAAATTGAGGATTTAAACGGCATCCGATCCTTCGGAGAATGGGTCCAACGCAGGAGGAAAACGTTGGATTTATCTCGGGCCGGTCTGGCCCAAAAAGTGGGCTGCGCTGTGGTTACCATCAAGAAAATCGAGCAGGACGAGCGCAGGCCGTCCCAGCAGATGGCGCAGTTACTGGCTGAACACCTGGCAATCCCCAAGGCCCTCCGAAGGGATTTCATGCGCATGGCCCGCGGAAAGCCGGTGGCTTCCAACAGGATTTCAGAAGAGGGGCTGCGTCTGCCGGATTTCTTGCGGGAGGATTTTCAGCCGCCAGTCCGAAACGAGACCCGTTTCGTGGCGCGCCAGAGGGAGTTAGCTCGCCTTGAGACTTGCCTGGAAAAGGCGCTCAAAGGAAATGGGATGCCTGTTTTCATCCTCGGCGAAGCCGGTAGCGGTAAAACCACGCTGATGGCCGAGTTTGCACGGCGCGCACTGGAAATATCCCCAAACCTTATCGTTGCCGGCGGGCAATGCAACGCCCAGGCAGGAACCGGCGATCCTTACCGGCCATTCCGGGACACCTTGGGGATGTTGACCGGCGACCTGGAAACCAGTTGGCTGGCCGGCGGTCTCACCCGGGAGCAGGCCCTGCGCTTATGGGCGGGCATACCGGATACGATCCAGGCGATCACGGAACACGGCCCGAACCTGGTGGACATCTTCCTTCCCACAACCCAGGTCGTACGTCGCCTCGCCGCTTACCTGCCAGCCCAGGCGGATTGGTTAGACCAGTTTCAATCCCTGACCCAACCGGACGAAATCAGGTCCCCCAACCTGGACCAGGACCAGGTGCTGGAGCAGGTGACCCGCCTCTTGAGGGCAGTATCGGCCCGTCACCCGCTCCTTCTGCTGCTGGACGACCTGCAGTGGATCGATGACGCCTCCCTGAACCTCCTGTTCCACCTGGGGCGGCGGTTGGCAGGCAGCCGCATCTTGATTTTAGGCGCCTGCCGGCCCAGTGAATTAGCCTTGGAACTGCCGGCCGATCGCCCTGGTTTGTCGGAGGCCCATCCGCTGGGACTCCTCATCCAGGAGTTCGTCCGCCTTTATGGCGACGTCCAGATCAACCTGGACCAGGGGAGCCTTTCTGAGGGTAGAGCATTTGTCGACGCCCTGCTAGACAGCGAACCAAACCAGCTCGACGAAACATTTCGAGAGAAGCTTTTTCGGCATACCCAGGGGCAGGCCCTGTTCACTGTCGAGGTGCTGCGAAACATGCAAGATAGTAGTAACCTGATCAAAGATGAATCTGGCAGTTGGATTGAAAATCCTTCTTCCGTACCTTACCCACTGCCAGCCCGAGTCGAGGCAGTGATCGCGCAGCGATTGAGCCGTCTGGATGAGCCGCTACGGGAGCTGCTCAGCGTAGCCAGCGTTGAAGGGGAGACATTCACTGCCGAGGTGCTGGCCGGTATCCTGAAGCTCGATCTACGGGTTGTGCTGCACCGACTCTCCCGCGACCTGGATCAACGCTATCGCCTGGTGCAGGAGCAGACCGGGGGCCAGACCGATACGCTCCCCTTGAACCGCTTCCGCTTCCATCACGCCCTCTTTCAAGAATACCTGTATGACCGGCTCGGCCAGGGTGAGAGGCGCCTGTTGCACAGAGAAGTGGCGCAGGAGTTGGAAAAAGCCCTCGCCGTGACGGATGATAGTCGAATGAAAGCACCATTCCCGCAGCCGGGAAGCGCAGCAACCGTAGACCAGGGATCGCAACCAGGCTATCCGGAAGAATTTATCCCGGTCCTGGCGTTTCATTTTTGGCGCGGCGAGGTATGGGACAAAGCAGCTGTTTACGCGCTGAAGGCGGGTGAGCGCGCTCGAAGAAGATTTGCCATGCGGGAGGCCATGGCATCTTACGAGCAGGCGCTGGAGGCGTTGGACCACCAGCCCGATGCGCCTTACGAGACCATCTACCAGGCGATTCTTGGCTGGGAAGAAGCCGCCTTCAAGTTTAGGCCCTACGAAGAACAATTGGGTTACCTGTCCAGGGCGGAGCACCTCGCCCGCAGCCATCAAGACAGGCCGCGTTTAATCCAGGCGCTACATTGGAGCGCCAACGTGTACCTGGCGCGCGGCCTTTGGACCCGCGCCGGACCTGCCCTGACCGAATGCCTGGTCCTGGCCGAGGAGTTGAAAGACGAACAGCTTGCCGTCCGGCCTACCTATTTCAAGGGCCTCATGATGAGCTTCTCCGATCCTGATGGCGCGCGGGAGTGGATCGAGCGCGCTCTCGAGCTGGCTCGCAAATACGATGACTTGACCATCGAAGCGCTTGCCCTGGCGACGGACGGGCAGGTACAGGCACAATTAGGAGAGTTTGCCCAATCCCAGCAGGCAAACGAGGCTGCGCACCAGGTTGCCAGCCGATTAGCCTCCCCTCTGACGGAATCGGACGTGGATCTGCTGGCTGCCTGGGCCTGCCTGGCGATGGGCGATATCGAACAAAGCTTAAGGCTGGGCGAGCGCGGCGTGGAAATAGCCATAGCCACCGACAATATGGACTGCATCTGCAGTGGCCTGGCCTGCGTCGGTTATTGCAACCTGGAGCTGGGGCGCATCCCCGAAGCGGCAGCAGCCTTTCAAAAAGGGATTGAGCGCTCGGAAATATCCGGGGCAATGATCCATAAATTAAATGGGCAGGCAGGCTTAGCCATGGCGCAGTTCTCCAGCGGGCGCATAGAAGCGGTTGGAGACTTGCAAGAAGTACTGGGGAATATGCTGGTCTATCAGAATTACGTAGGAGCCGCCAACGCTGACCTCATGCTGGGAATGTGTTTGTCCCAGATGGGTGAATTGGAGCGCGCCGAAAGGCACATTGCGAATGCTGTCGATTATTATCGCCGGCACCGTATGCGCCCGTACCTGGCCAGGGCGCTGTTCTCTCTGGCGGAGCTGTTCGAAAAACAGGGTCGGGGCGCAGAAGCCCAGGACATGCGAGTTGAAGCCGAATCCTCGTTACATACCTTGGGCAGGTGAGCGCTCATAAGCCAGGAAGCGTTTTGAAAACATTTCAAGTGATCTTCAGTGTGCCCTTCTCCTTGGGTTGTCTTTTACTCCCCTGACTTCTTATTGCGCTATACCCAATTACCCTCCCTTGACAAAAAATAAATTACGCTTATTATATAAGTCTTCTTAACTTTTAGGAGATGGATCCATGGACGAGACGAAAGAGGTTTTCCTGGCCACTTTTCAAAAGAGCATCGGCCAGATCATGCACCTTTCCATGCGCGGCATGCGCGAGCATGCCAGGAGGGAAGGGCTTTCCATTCCACAAATCTTCGCCCTGCGGCACGTGTATTACAAAGGGACCTGTAATATCTCGGAGATCAGTGAACGGTTGGGCGTTACCAATCCCGCCTCCAGCCAGTTGATTGACCGTCTGGTAGAGCACGGGCTGGTCTCGCGCTCCGAGAATCAGCAAGACCGCCGCTACAAGCAAATCATCCTGACCGAAAAGGGGCTGCAAATGCTCCGCGCCAGCGCACAGGTCAGCCAGCACTGGCGGGAAGCCCTGGCCGACTGCCTCACGCCAGACGAGATGGAAAAGATTACCGAGGCGCTGATTATCCTGCTGGAGAAATTGTCTCAACCGGAGCTGATGGAAAATTGAACCCTGCTTCCATCACATCTTCACTTAGCGGAGTTTCCCATGCTGCGTATCTTGAAGTATTTAAAGCCGTTTATCCCCTTATTGGTGCTCGCGGTCATCTTGTTGTTCATCCAGGCCAACGCCGATCTGGCCTTGCCCGACTACATGTCGCGCATCGTCAACGTCGGCATTCAGCAGGGCGGGGTGGAAGGGGCAGCGCCAGAGGCGCTGCGCGCCAGCACCCTGGAGCACCTGAGCCTGTTTCTGACCGAAAGCCAGAAAGCGGACGTCCTGGCGCATTACCGGCGGCTGGACCCGTCCTCTGCGGATGCCCAGGCCTATGTCCAACGGTATCCCGCGCTGACAAATGAACCGGTTTACATCCTGCAAACCGATGAGGCCGCGACCCTCGAGCGCCTCGGTTCGTTGCTGGCCAGGCCTCTGCTGATTGTGAATGGTATCGAGCAGGTCAACGCCGATCCATCCCTGGCAAGCCAACTCATGCCGGGCATCAGCAACTTTGATCTTTCCAATCTGCCGCCCGGCGTGGACCTCTTCACCATGATTGCCCGGTTGCCCGAGGCCCAGCGCGACCAAATCAGCCAGGCCATCGACCAGCGTTTTGCCCCGCTGGGCGGCGACAAGGCTATTGCTCAGGCTGCTGCGCGCGCTGTGAAAGCCGAGTATGAAGCGCTGGGCATGGATATGGCCCAAATCCAAAGCGCCTATATCTTCAAGGTGGGCGGGCAGATGCTTCTCATCACCTTGGTCTCGGTCATCGCCACGGTTTCAGTGGGTTTTTTGGCCGCGCGCACGGCAGCCGGCCTGGCGCGGGACCTGCGGCGCGTCTTTTTCGAGAAAGTGATGCACTTTTCCGCCGCCGAGCTCGACCGTTTCTCCACTGCTTCGCTCATCACCCGCTCGACTAACGACATCACCCAGATTCAGATGGTCTTGATGATTACGGTGCGAATGCTGTTCTATGCGCCTATCATCGGCGTCGGAGGCATCCTGCGCGCTTTGAGCAAGAGCGCCTCGATGTGGTGGATTATCGCCCTGGCAGTGCTGGTTCTTTTGGGCTTGATTGTCACGGTCTTCAGCGTTGCCGTCCCGAAATTCAGGATCATCCAGTCCCTGATCGACCGTTTGAACCTGGTTGCCCGTGAAAACCTGAGCGGTATGATGGTGGTACGCGCCTTCAACCGCCAGGAGCACGAAGAAGAACGCTTCGATCAGGCCAATCTAGACCTGACCCAAACCAGCCTGTTCGTTAACCGCGTGTTCGTGATCATGATGCCGCTGATGTTGCTGCTGATGAATGGGGTTTCGATCCTGATCATCTGGGTGGGAGCGCACCAGGTGGCGCAGGCGAACATGCAGGTCGGCGACATGATGGCGTTCATGCAGTATGCCATTCAAATCGTCTTTGCCTTCATGATGTTCTCGGCGCTGTTCATTATGATCCCGCGCGCCGCCGTCGCCGCCAACCGCGTGGCTGACGTGTTGGAAACGGAACCCGTCATCATCGATCCTCAACAGCCGCAATCGTTCCCCGAACCGTTCAAGGGCGATATCGAATTCCGCGGCGTCTCCTTCCGCTATCCTGACGCCGAGAAGGACGTTTTGCACGACCTCAACTTTACGATCCGGGCCGGGCAGACGGTGGGAATCATCGGCACGACCGGCTCCGGCAAATCCAGCGTGATCAACCTGATCCCGCGCTTCCATGACGTGACGGAAGGGGCAATCTACATCGACGGCATAGACATCCGCTCGGCGCGCCTGAGCGAGCTGCGGGATAAGATCGGCTACATCCCGCAGCAGAGCAACCTGTTCAGTGGCACCATCGAAAGCAACCTGCGGTATGCCGATGAGGATGCCGACGAGGATTCCATGCGCCAGGCGCTCGAAATTGCTCAGGGCAGCGACTTCGTCTTCTCGCGCCTGGAGGGGCTGGCCGCCGAGGTCTCCCAAGGCGGGACGAACTTCTCCGGCGGACAGAAACAGCGCCTCAGCATCGCCCGCGCCCTGGTCAAGCGCCCGCCGATTTACATTTTCGATGATAGTTTCTCGGCGCTCGATCACAGGACCGATTCCCGGTTGCGCCAGGCGCTCAAAAAATATGTCGCTGGGAGCACGATGATCATCGTCTCGCAACGCGTGGCCTCCATCAAAGACGCCGATCAAATCCTGGTGCTGGACGAAGGCCGCATCATTGGCAGAGGAACCCACGAGGAGTTAATGAGAACCTGCGAAACCTATCAGGAAATCGCCCTCTCCCAGTTGAAAAAACAGGCGGTGCTGGCATGAACAATAACCACCAATCAACTCCTCCTGCCCGCGGACAGGTGGGCATGCGCGGCCGGATGGGGGGTCCCATGGCCTTTGGACCCGCCGATAAGCCTCGCGACTTTCGCGGCGCCCTGCGCAAGCTGATCACCTACCTTACCCCTTACCGGTTCGTCATCCTGGTCGTGATCCTGCTCGCCATCGGATCGACCATCTTTTCTATCCTCGGCCCAAAAATTTTGGGCCAGGCTACGACAATACTGTTCGAGGGAGTCCTCGCGGGCGACGGCAGGATCGACTTCGAGGCCATCGGCAGGATCCTGCTCACCGTGCTGGGGTTGTATCTCTTTTCCGCCGCGCTCAGTTATCTTCAGGGGTGGTTGATGACCGATGTGGCGATTAAGATCACCTACCAGCTACGCAAGGATATCATTGAAAAGATACACCGGATGCCGTTCCACTATTTCGACGGCACTACGCACGGCGAAGTGCTCTCGCGATTGACTAATGATGTGGATACGGTGAACCACAGTCTCAACCAAAGCCTGACGCAGATCATCACTTCATTTGTAACCGTGGTGGGCGTACTGGTGATGATGTTCACCATTAGCTGGCAGATGACGCTGGCGGCGCTGTTGATTGTGCCGCTCTCGATGGGGATGGTCACGTTGATCATTCGCAACTCGCAAAAGTTTTTCGCCCAACAGCAGGAACACCTCGGTCACGTCAATGGTCATGTCGAGGAAATGTTTGGCGGGCAGGTTGTTGTCAAGGCGTTTAACGGTGAAGCCAGGAGCATTCAAAAGTTTGGCCAGCATAACGACGATCTCTACAACGTGGCCTGGAAGGCGCAATTCCTGTCCGGGGTGATGATGCCGGTGATGAACTTTATCGGCAACCTGGGTTACGTGGCAGTGGTCATCCTTGGCGGCTGGCTCGCCATACGCAACCTGATCACGATTGGCAATATTCAGGCCTTTATCCAATACGTGCGCTCCTTTACCCAGCCCCTGACGCAATTGGCGAATATCTCCAACGTGCTGCAACAGACCATCGCCGCGGCGGAGCGCGTTTTCGAGTTTCTGGCTGAGGCGGAGGAAGTGCCCGATACGCAGAATCCGATCCAGGTCGGGCCAGTGACGGGGCAGGTTGAGTTCCGCGAGGTGACCTTTGGCTACAATCCCGAACAACCCGTCATCAAAAGCTTTTCAGCCCAGATCAGGCCCGGTCAAAAAGTCGCTATTGTCGGTCCCACCGGCGCAGGCAAGACGACGATGGTCAAGTTGTTGATGCGCTTCTATGATGTTCAGAAAGGCGCGATTTTGATCGATGGCCACGACATCCGCGATTTCTGCCGGGAAGATTTACGCTCCCTCTTTGGCATGGTTTTGCAGGACACCTGGCTGTTCAACGGCACGCTGATGGATAACATCCGCTACGGGCGCCTGGACGCCAGCGAGCAAGAGGTGGTGGAAGCGGCTCAAGCCGCGCACGTGGATCACTTCATTCGCACCCTACCGGAAGGTTACCACATGGTGGTAAACGAAGAGGTGACCAACATCTCGCAGGGTCAGAAGCAGTTGCTGACCATCGCCCGCGCCATCCTGGCCAATCCGCCCATGCTCATCCTGGATGAGGCCACCAGTTCCGTGGACACGCACACCGAGATTCTCATCCAGCGCGCCATGGA
>JAGUYX010000174.1 GCA_020061145.1 Anaerolineales bacterium
AAGCGGTCAACGAAA
This sequence comes from Anaerolineales bacterium, assembly GCA_020061145.1. GTDB lineage: Bacteria > Chloroflexota > Anaerolineae > Anaerolineales > DRKV01 > JAGUYX01. The sequence continues at coordinate 16 of JAGUYX010000174.1, forward strand.
ATTTGATATATCACCGCCTGGCGCGCCCAATCTGGTGGGGTCAGGCGATCCAGGCGATAATTGAATGTTTTCCCCCGATAGGGATCACCCTGCATCACCGGCGGCTGAGTTTCCTTGTGAAAATAAGCCCGTGCGGCCTCCTCAATCGAGGCCTTCTCATCCGGCCAATCGCAATAGACTTCCGGCTGGTTGTCGCTCCAGGCGCCAATTTTGTATTGCACCTGGACACCCTCCGGTTGCGCAGGCAGGACGGCCTCCCAGCGGGTTACATAACCCCACACCAGGGTATCCCACTGGCGGCTGACTTCTTGAAAAGCTAAAACCCGGCCACGGGATGGCTTGCCACGCGCCCCATCCGGCTGGCTCCCATCGGTTGTGTAATAGCAGGCCATCCTCTCGACAACCTGGTCTGGGCCGGTATGGACGATCAGCCGCACTTCCTGACCGGGCAATGGGTCACGCGGTTCTATTTCAAAAGTATGGTGAATCCCCAGATGAGCCACCCGGTGATGAAATAATTTCAAAGCATCGGTGGAATAAGTACCGAAAATAAAGTCTTCCATACCCGTAAATCAGCCTTTGACCGCGCCTTGCGTGAGGCCGCCCACGATTAAATCCTGCATAAGGACATAGATAATGGCGATCGGCAGGGCGCCAATCAGTGCTCCTGCGGCAAATACACCCCATTGTTGGGCAAAGTTCTGGGTGACGAACAGATATAACCCGACCATCAGGGTGAATTGTTCGTTGCTGCGCAACAGCACGTTTGCCAGAATAAATTCGTTGAAGACGCTGACAAAGGTCAGAATGCCAACCACAGCGAGAATGGGTCGCACCAGCGGGAAGATCAACCACCAGAAAGCCTGCCAGTGAGTAGCGCCGTCGACTGCCGCCGATTCATCGATATCTCGCGGGATCGAATCGAAGAAGCCCTTCATCAGCCAGATATTGATGCCCATCTGGGTGCCCATATACACCAGGATCAGACCGCCATGGCTATTCAGGCCGAAGGTGGGGAAGTACTCGCCCAACTGGCGCAGCAATAGGAAAAGGGCGACAATCGCCAGCATATTGGGGAAAACCTGGATTAGTAAGATGGTCAGCAACAGGCTGCGCCGGCCGCGAAAACGAAACCTGGAGAATGAATAGGCGGTCAGGGCGGTGATGAAAACCACCAGGATCGTTGTGATGCCTGCAATTTTGATGGAATTCCACAGCCAGAGCATAAATGGCTGGAGGGGGTTGGTCAGCAACTTCACAAAGTTAGCAGTTGAAGCATTGGGTGGGATCAGGCGCTGATTAGCCATCGAACTGGTGGGGTTAAAGGCCGCCGAGACAATCCACAAAATTGGGAACAGTGCAAACCCAATGGCAAACACAGCGATGATCAAGCGGAAGACGGATTGCAATCGACGTTGGCGGCGGATGGAGCTTCCCGCCACAGGAGTGGGGGTTTTTTGGGGAATAGACAGGCTAGACATTTTCCGAAATCTCCTCCCACTGACCCATGAACCGGTACTGGAATAAGGTGATGGTCGCCACAATCAGGAAGATGACAAAGGTGATGGCGGCCGCATAGCCGTAATCCGAACCACGCCCACCTTCAAACGCCAACCGGAAGGTATAGCTGATGAGAATATCCGTATACCCTGCCGGGGTCGGTGTGCCTGGAATTGGCGGCCGGCCTTCGTTATAGGCGTAAATCACGGTGAAGTTATTGAAGTTGAAGGTAAAAGAGGCGACCAATAACGGGCCAACGCTGACCAGCAAGAGCGGCAGGGTGATACCCCAAAACCGCTGCCAGATACTGGCGCCATCCACTTCGGCGGCTTCATAAATGTCGCTGGGGATGGACTGCAAAGCGCCCATACAGATTAACATCATGTATGGGAAGCCGAGCCACAGATTGACCAGCAGAATTCCGGCTTTGCTCCACAACGGATCGGTAAACCAGCCGGGCGCCCAACCGAAGAGATTGACCATGTTGGTCGTGATCACTCCCAGATGCTGGTTTAGCATGCCGCGCCAGATCAACACGCCCAATACGCCCGGTATAGTGTAGGGCAGGATCAGCAGGGTGCGGATTACCTTGCGACCGCGAATAAGTGGATCATTGAAAACCAACGCCAGGAACAGGCCCAACGCAAACGTGGTCGCGACCGAAAGGAAAGCAAAGGCGATCGTCCAGCCAAAAACCTGGACAAATGGACCACGCAATGCCGGGCTGGTTGCCAGGCGCTGGAAATTTCTCAGACCTACAGTAACCTGGTAGCCGGGACTCAAAACCCTGCCGGATTCAGAAATGAAAGAACCCTGGCTTTCATCCGCATAATAAATTTCACCAGCCATCTGGTCGACCATCGCATCCAGCTCCTCGTCGTAAACATAACGTGGTTGAAGCTGGGCGGCTTCGCGGATGGATTTAATTTTTACAGTATCCGGCAGTTCGCCAAATTCCAGAGGCGCCAACTGACTATCCAGAATGGGCAGAATATCCCGCATCTGCAGACGGGTATATCCTTCGATCGTTTCGGGGAATCCGTCCGCGTCAAAGGCTCCAATCCCGTCTGATTCCGGGGTAATTTCTTGTAAAGGCTCGCCGGGGACCGCCAAAAAGGTCTGTCCCTCAGAGCCTACCAGCGCCAGGATGATTTCGTTTGTCTCGGAACGATAACCTGCCCAGCGATAGGTCAGGCCGCCTTCCGGTAAAAAACGATCCTGGCCGATGCGCCGAATCGCCTGAGCTTTAGTCAACAAATGCCCATCGCTGTAATTGGTGAATGCGGTGTACACCGTAAACAGGATGGGATACAGCACCATTAAAATAATAATCGCCAGGGCAGGCGACATCCAACGTAAGGGGTAAAGACGATCGGTTAGGTTAACCGCGTTGACGAGGAGCGTCACCACGGCCACCGCGGCTGCCAATGGCCACACCTGATCGCGGATCAAGAGATACAACAACCAGATAGCCAGTCCATCCACCACGGCCAGACCCAATAACCGTAGCAGATAGGACGGTAGGGAATTTAAAAAGGAGGCCAGGGGGGTACCCCCCCCGGCCTCGCGGATATTACTTGCCATCTATCAGACTCCAGGTCTGAAGAGACATTTTATTGACCGGAAATCAGTGTGCGGATCTGCTCGGCGGCGGTCATAAATGCCTCTTCACCAGATTGCTGCTGGGAAATGGTCAACACCAATGCGTTGGTCCAGGCTTCCCAAACCGAGGACATTTCGGGGATAGCCGGCATGGGCAGGCCATCTGCACCGGCGACAGCAAAGGAAGCCAGGTCAGGATCATCGATTGCTTCGCGCACCGGCAGGTATGCCGCCGGGCGAGGATCGGCTTCGTACATTCCGGTCATGAACTCTGAGGTCGCGAAGACTTCCATCAAAACCGTCTGCGCCAGAAGCTGGTTCTCACTGAAGGCGCTGACCATGAAACCCTGTACACCCAGGAAGGGTTTCCCTGGTCCAGCAGAACCGGCGGGGAAGGGATTGATGGTGTAATTCACACCCGAGGTGCGAATGCGCTCCAGTGCCCATGGACCGGTGCCGATGCACGCAACCGCGCCGCTTTCGAACTGGGTATGCAACACGTCGTAATCCACATCAGGCTTGAGGTGACCGGCGACAGCCATGTCTTCCAGCCACTTGGCAGTTTCGAGCGCGCCGGGGCTATCCAGGCCGACGTCGGTGGGATCGTAACCCTCTTCCGTCAGACCAAAGACATAACCACCATTGGCGGTGAAGAGCGGGAAGGAGTGGTAGGGATCGTTGGTCTGGATGCTCCAGGCGGTAACCGCCCCACCGGACTCTGCTTCTAGGGTTTCAGCCAGGGCGGTGACATCTGCCCAGGTAGCAGGTGGGGTTTCCACAATGTCCGGGTTGCAGAAGAATGCGATGTTTTCCGTGGCATAGGGAACGCCGTACAGCTCGCCATCATAAGTAAACGCAGTCAGTGCGGCTTCCAGGAACTCGCTTTCCCTGCCCCCCATATCGATGGGAGCGACCAGGCCGTTGGCAGTCAACTGACCCAGCCAGTCATGCGCGCCGATAATGATATCGGGGCCTTCGCCTGCCGGGCCGGCGATCGCCAGCTGGTCACGAATGTCGCCAAAGCCCAACTGCTGAACAGTGAGCGTGATACCGAATTCCTGAGCGAATTCATTCCCCAGGGATTCGATGATCGGGGCGCGCAGCTCATCTGCCCAGACCACCAACTCAGTCATAGGCACCTCGGTCGGCTCCACAGGTTCAGGCGTGGGTTCTTCCGGGACCGGAGTTGGCTCTTCCGTTACCACTGGCTGAGTGGGCTCCTCAGTTGCCTCCGGGGTGGGAGTGGCTGCCGGGGCGCAGGCCGCCAGCAACAACATGCCCACGAGCAGAAGGCTGATCAGACTCCAAATTTTTTTGTTCATTTCTTCTTCTCCTGATGGTTAATTCTATCCGTGTATAAAGTAAGTGGGAGACGCGCCAATAAAACCTCGCTCCCACTTCATACACCCATTTAATGTTCTTTCTCCAACCTGAAGTTTTCCAGACAAGTAAGTTCAGTATAAAGAAATACTGCGACTCTGTCAATGTAACTAAGCTCATATTCCGACTCTGGAAAAGGTAAAAATAGGGTGATTTTTCCGGAGATTCTATGTTTCTAATGTCCTTTTCATGATATTAACCGGATGTTGGGGATGGAAAAACCAACCGGAAAGTGGTATTTTCCTTTTAACGGGATACAATTAACCCAACATCGAAATCGCTCCCGGCAGGAATCAATTGTTTATCAGACCGTGAGCCACATTTAGCCAGGGTGAGCTTATGCCTCCGCTATTTTCTGCCATCCTTAACATTTTGAACTCGCCATCCGGTAGCCTGACTTACCATCTGATACTGGTATTTTCGATCGCCTGGGCGTTACAGGCGGGATTGACCTACTGGCGAACTTCCCCTACGCCAGCGCTAAAACGCCTGGCGCTGGGCCTGGGATTGTTGCTGGCGGGCAGGGTCGTCCTGTTCGCGGTTGGCGTCCTGATCAGCACCGGACTTCTCCAGCAAGCCTTGATGCTGCCGGTTCTGGATCGAGCCGTGTCAGCCTTCGGATTGGTGATCGTTATCTGGCTGTGGGCATTTCCCTTCCCCCGACGTTTACCGGATGTCGCGACAGTGCTGTTGAGCATGCTGGTGATCACCATTCTTGCTTTGAGCATCAACCTCGAAAGCGCACAATTCAGCGCTGAAACGCTCAACGCCACGCTGCTTAACCTGTTGTGGGAGGGATTTTCCCTGGTTTTGGCCATAAGCGGTATGCTGATCATATTAATCCAGCGACCACCTGCCTGGGAAAATGGCCTGGGTATGCTATTAATCCTGTTCCTGGGACATGTGGCGCAATTTTCCTGGCCGGTCACCGAACATGAATTTCCCGGATGGGTACGCCTGGCGCAACTGGCGGCTTATCCGTTCTTGCTCAGCCTGCCCCAACGGTATGCGCAAGGTGCCAGCCCGGAACCCTACACGGCGCCCGCAGTACCCCACCAGGGC
>JAGUYX010000240.1 GCA_020061145.1 Anaerolineales bacterium
CGAAGAACCAGAACCGGCGGTGAGCGGCGGCTCAACCAAGCGCTCCCGCCGCCGGAAGCGGCGGAAATAATTTGCTCAAGATGTGGTTGGGAGCTGGATTGTGATAACCCCCAGATAGCTCAGATCAATTTCTGTTTTTAATTTTTATCCCGTGATCGATCGTCCATAGTCGAGAATATTTGATTAACGCGGCATCAACCAAAGACAGATTTCTCCCACTCGGCGACACAAAATTTCAATAGCACTTTGATTTCCGGGTAGGGTACATCATCCACGGTTTCGTATTGTTCCATCCCCACCATCACCACCATCCCCTTGCCCGGTAACTCCATCAAGCGAATCCCGCGCGCCTCCAAGGGTGTTCCCGCAACTTTTTTCTGTAAGATTTCATCCACCTGGGCGGCAATGCTGGCTCCGCTCAAATTCCGTGCAGCATCCCCCTCGATCGATAATTGCAGACCTTTTATCAGGTCAATCCGTGGTTTCGCGGCCGGCGAAGGGAATGCAGCCAAAGGGGGTCTGGCCTCTTTCCCTGGAGAGTTCGTCTCCACAGGTAATTCGACTGCCTCCAGATCGGTTTGAGTATGCGTGATGACCGGAGTAGATACGGATTCTGCCTCTTCGCCCGGTGCAGTACCTGAAACCGGAGTTGAGCCTGCCACACGATGATCTGGGAGCGGATTTATCCAGGTGGAGAGTTCCCGAAGGCTTGCCTGAATTTGAACGCGATTCGTTGGAGCAAAGCTTTCCAGATTGTTTCCGGTTTCATCCCCGAATTGCAACCACAGGTCGCCTCGCTTACGATCCCGCCAGAGGCGACCGGCGTCTTCGAGGCCTTTTTTTGGTGGACGATTTTCAGCATTGGAGCGTAGCAGCAGGATAATTACGCCTATGAAAAAACCGACACTGACCGAAATCATCACAATCAATAAGAGTCCGGTGGAATCAACCATCCAGGTCATGAAATTATCCGTCCTTGAATCATAATCAAATTTATCCTAATCGGATCACGCACCCGATGCAATATCAAATCCCTGACAGAATCAAGGCATTGGCTGGCAGGTAGGGCAGAAATGCGTGGCGCGTTGCCCCAGTACGATTCTTTCAACCAGTGTTCCGCATCGCTGGCAAGGGTCGCCTGTCCGTCCATACACCTTCAAATAACGCTGGTAATCCCCTCCCCGGTAGACCCAATCAATACTGGTGCCATTGCGTTCGATGGCGGCATTCAATGCCTGCCGGATGGATTGCCAGAGGTTTACGGCTGCAGAAAAATTTATTTGATTGGAAAGGGTTAACGGGTGAATCTTCGCCAGGTGCAGGGCTTCGTCGGTATAAATATTGCCCAACCCGGCAATGAAAGACTGGTCCAATAATAAGGGTTTAATCTGTCGTTTGCGCCTTTGCAATCCCTCGAAGAGCAGCCGGGGGGTGAAGGCATCGCTCAATGGCTCGAAACCCAACCTGCCGGTTACTTCCTGCGGGTCAGCAACCAGCCAGACCCTGCCAAACTTACGGGTATCATTAAAAACTAACTGCACTTCGCCCGAGAGATGGAAAATCAGGCGATCATGGGGTTTAATTTCATTCCCGTCGAGCCGTGTGAACAAGTCTCCGCTCATGCGCAGATGGACCAGAAGATGATCGTCACGCAAACCTAAACGCAGGAATTTTCCCCGCCTGCCTACCTCCCGAATGGACTGACCTTCCACACGCCGGGCGAACTCTATTGGATCGGGGAATGCGATGGTTCGTTGCCAGAGAATATCGACCTTTTGGATGGTGCGGTTAAGGACCGAGGGATATTCGGGGATCCCCTCACGCAGGATGCGGCTGATGGTTTCGACTTCAGGAAGCTCCGGCATTTCTCACTCACTCATCGAACATCTCGCCCACACTCCGGCCTTCATGTGCACGCAAGATGACTTCTCCTAAGAGGGGAGATACAGACAAAATTGTCAGCTTATCACCCAGTTGCCTCTGCTTTTCATCGGGGATAGGTATCGAATTTGTCGTGATTATTTCGGTAAGCGGCAACCGGGTTAACCGTTCAACCGCCGGGTCAGATAATACTGGATGTACAAAAACCAGGTATACCCGTTCGGCACCATGTTCCTTAACCAGATTAACTGCCTGAGTGACAGAGCTTGCGGTATCAACTTCATCATCCACAACGATGACATCACACCCCTGTACAGTTCCAATCAGCGATAAAGCTTCCGTCCGCGCTTCATTTCCCAACCGGCGTTTCTCAATAAAGGCCATCGATGCATTCAACGCCTGAGCAAAATTTCGCCCCTTTTTTGCAAAGCCCAGATCAGCCGTGACCACAACCGGAGATTTTAGATAATTACGTTTCTCCGCCATATATTCGCTCAGCATATGAAAGGTGGTCAGGACATCGCCGGGGATAGAAAAGAAACCCTGGATTTGTCCGGCATGCAAATCCAGCGTGATATAACGATCCGCTCCGGCAATTTCAATCATATCCGCCACCAACCGGGCGGTAATAGGCACGCGGGGCTGGTCTTTTTTATCTGAGCGCCCATAACATAAATAAGGCACCACTGCGGTTATACGCGCGGCGGAGTCGAGGCGAAGTGTCTGGAGCATGATCAATAATTCCATCAAATTACGGTGCACAGGACGCGAGGTCGTCTGGATTACATATACATCCTGACCGCGCACACTGCTATGTAGTTTAACCATCAAGTTATCATTGGGGAATAAGACCACATCCCGACCACTCAACTCAACTCCCAGATACTTCGCTACCTCGGCAGCCAACTCCGGACTAGAGGTTCCGGCGAATAGTTTAATTTCGCCGTACATGGCAGTCGGCTCACGGTGCGGGTGCGTCGGATGCATAACTTTCACTCACCTGTCTCCCACTCTGATCGTAAGATACCCAAAATCAACACATCAAAGTAACGCCCGGAGGTGTATTCAGCCTGGCGTAAACGACCCTCGGGCACAAAACCGATCTTTTCATAGGCGCGGATGGCGCGCCCGTTAAATTCGAACACGCGCAAGAAGACGCGGTTCAAGTTCAGCACCTCGAAGGCATGGTTTAACAACAGGCGGATGGCCTCGCTGCCATACCCCTGATCCCAGTACGATTTTTCGCCAATCATGATGCCCAACTCCGCGCTGCGGGCGCGCCATTCGATACCGAATAAACCCAGCGTACCGATCGGCAACCAACCCTGGTCAGATTGGCGAATTTCGATGACCAGGGGATGTTCATCAGGGTCACGCTGTAACATATTTTCGAACCACTTTTCCTCTTCGACCATTGACATGGGTCGATAGAGCGATAAACCCTGGATAACATCCGGATCATTGATCCAGCGCACAAAACGTTCCAGATCGCTACGTTCGGGAGAACGCAATCGCATGCGATCGCCATAGATCATCAGTCGTATTCACTTTCCAGAAAGAGCGTGACAGCCTGGCGCGGCGAAAGCTTCCGGTCATACACTTTTTCTAATACATCCTGGTAAAGCTGATCGGTTATCGAATTTCTCCAATGGGAAAGCAGGCCGGATTTTAAGTGGTTAATCAGTTCGGTTTCCAGGCGAGTCTGCTCGCGAGTTTCCCATTCTCCGGAGGTGTGTAAGTATTGTTTGTGCATGTAGATTTTTTCAGCCAATTCCGGAATACCCTTGCCCTCAGTAGCGACTGTGCGGACGATGGGCGGCAGCCAAACATTGGGTATTTCTGCTTTGTCTGCCTCTACCGGCTGGTCTACCCATTTCCCATGGTGGCGTAGATCTCTGGGAAGCGGGTGCCCGAGCTGGAGCATATTCCTCAGCGCGGTTTCTGTATTTTCGATGCCCGGGCGGTCAGCTTTATTTATTACCAGAATATCAGCAATCTCCAGAATTCCGGCTTTAATCGCCTGGATGTCATCACCCATACCGGGGGCTTCCACAACGAGGGTGGTATGCGCCAGGCGAGCTATATCCACCTCGGCCTGCCCGGCCCCGACAGTTTCAATCAGGATCAGTCCATATCCAGCAGCATCCAGCGCCTGCACAACACTGGCGGTCGCCTGAGCGATACCTCCCAGAACACCACGCGAGGCCATCGAGCGAATAAACACATCCGGATCCCCGCTGAGATCGCGCATACGGATCCGGTCTCCCAGAATTGCGCCTCCGCTGAACGGGCTGGATGGGTCGACTGCCACTACCGCCACGCGTGGGGAGGCTTCTTTTCCGGGTGTTTTGCGAAAATGCAAAGCCAGCTGGTTTACCAACGATGATTTGCCCGTGCCGGGAGCTCCGGTAACGCCGATCAGATACGCTTTTCCGGTATAGGGAAATAACGCATCCAGGGTTGAGACCCCCTCGGGCGAGTCGTTTTCGATTTTCGTCAGCAAGCGGGCAAGCGCCAGCCGGTTTCCTGAGAGGATTTCTGCGACCAGATTCATCAATCCTTACCGGAGATCAGGTCTGTTCCCGCTGTCTGCGGGTATTTTCGCGTATGTCACGGATAATATCGTCGGTGAGGGTTCCAGGCCCATAGACGCCGCTAACCCCCATCTCCAATAACCGGGGGATATCCTCATCCGGGATAATTCCGCCAATAAAGACCTGCACATGTTCTTGTTTATTCCCCCGTAATAATTCCAGCACGCGTGGAACCAAAGCCATGTGTGCGCCGGATAAAATCGAGAGACCGATCACATCTACATCTTCCTGCAAAGCAGCTTCCGCGATCATTTCCGGGGTCTGGCGCAGACCAGTGTAAATCACCTCCATACCGGCATCTCGCAAAGCACGCGCAACGACCTTAGCGCCCCGGTCATGACCATCTAACCCTGGTTTGGCGATCAGGACGCGAATTTTGTTATCGTCCATATTCCCTCATTTTCAGCTTGGTGATCTGTGTGCATTATACCGCGATCAAATTTCCGGTCTTCGCGAAGCTAAAAGTAATGACTCTGAATGAAAATCGATAATCAGATTTACAACTGGAAATATTCATCATAGCGGGGAGCCCAATTCTCCAGCAGGAACTCGCCACTGGCAATTTCCTGGACATAACTTCCCCGATATTTATTCTGGACAATATCTGTAAGGGCCTGCACCAAAGCATCGACATCGGAGAAATCGTTATACAATCCGAATGAAGCGCGAATCATCCCGGGCATCTGGGATTTATCTCCGGAAACCATCTGGTTACGAACCTCGTTTGCTTCCTGCTTATCCAAACCCAGCAAATGCAATAAATACGGATGAGCGCAAAAACATCCACTACGAACGCCAATCCCGTATTCATATCCCAAAATCGATGCCACCAGAAAATGGGAATGACTGTCCAACAAGAACGGCAATACGCCCAGTCTTTCTGCTGCATATTCAGGCCGACGATCGCCATATAATATAAGTCCGGGTATACCCTGTAACTTTTCCAGGGCATAAGCTGTCAATTCTGTTTCGTGCCGGGCGACTGCCTCCATGGAGATCTGGGATAATTCCCGAATAGCTGCACCTAGAGCAACTGCTCCGACAGTATTGGGGCTGCCAGCTTCGTCACGATCGGGCGGGCCTGCCCAAACGACTTCATCCAGGGTGACAATTTCCACCGTTCCCCCACCTACCATGTCCGGATCTCCCCTTTCGAAGATATCCCTGCGACCCACCAGTGCACCGGTTCCAAAGGGAGCATACATTTTATGAGCTGAAATCGCCACGAAATCCAAGTGGGCAGGATCTTCCAGGGAACCCATGGTTACTTTACGATGTGGAGCCAGTTGAGCGGCATCCACCAGAATATACGCGCCAACGGCGTGCGCTTTTTCAGCCAGCCGGTATATCGGATTCAAATAACCGGTCACATTGCTGGCTCCGGTGATCGCCAGCAAAGCCACGTGATTGCCATAAATTGCCAGTTTCGCATCCAGGTCGGGTTCATTCAGGCGACCATCGGGCAGCAAATCGATATGAATGGCGCGTGCATTAGCCCGCCAGGGTAAATCGTTGGAGTGGTGCTCCATCCCGCTGGTGATCACGATGTCACGTTCGGTTGAAAAAGGAAAACGGCGGGCAAGTTTATTAATGGCCTCGGTGGTGTTTTTACCGAAGATACAGACATGTTCTGCGGGGTTTGCCTCTAAGAACTCGAGCACCAATTGGCGACTCCGTTCGTACGCATGGGTAGAAAGCTGGCTTTTAAATCCCGTGCCCCGGTGAACACTGCTGTAATAACGCATGAAATCGTTTACCGTATTTAAAACGCTTTTTAAGGGAGGCGTAGAAGCGGCATTATCCAGATTGATATAAGGTCGCTGGTTGCCATCCAGCAATGGCACTTCGACTTCCAGCCCGACAAATAAATCCCTAAAGTTTGTCTGATTTTTTGCGATTACCATAGCACACATCCTCCTGAAATTCATTAAATTCGATAAGACGGATAAAGCCTGCCCGCAGAGAAAACGGTTAACTTATCAGATCAGCAAGCCGCGGGATATTTTTATGCCATATTGCTTGCATTTTAGATTCATTTCGTATATACTGTGGGGGATTGTGGTGGAAAGTGGGACGAAGTGGAGCGCCGGAGTATCCCGGCGTTCCTGTCATTAAACCAACGAGTAGAACGAATGTTCTTAGGTCTGTACCGGCACACCATCGATAATAAAGGTCGCCTGATCGTGCCCGCTCGATTCCGGGAGATGCTCGAGGATGGCTCATACATCACCCAGGGTTTCGACAGGAATCTGATTGTCTTACGCCCCCAGACCTTCGAAGGCATCTCTCGCCGGGTTAACCAAATGAGCATGACAGATCCTAATGTGCGTTTATTACGCCGGTTGATTTACGCCGCAGCAGATCGAGCAGATATTGATCGGAGCGGGCGGATCTTGATCCCACAATTTTTGCGTGACGTTGCTCAAATCGATGGTGAAGCTGTCATTGTGGGTGTTGGAGAATATTTCGAAATCTGGTCTCCGGAATCCTGGGAACGTCATGAACGAGATCTACTGGACACCGAAGCCAATGCCCAACGGTTCGCCACGTTTGACCTGTTTTCCCTCGAATGATGGACTATCCGGTGAGCGGCGACCCTGCAGCACATCTACCTGTACTTTACCAAGAAATTATACACTCCTTGAAACCACATCGGGGTGGGAGATATGTGGATGGTACGGTTGGAGCTGGAGGGCATGCAGCGGGAATTCTGGAGGCTTCTTCTCCGGATGGATTCCTGTTGGGTATGGATGTGGATCCGGTTGCCTTAGAGCTTGCCCGGCAGAGATTGACTCCCTTTCAGGATCGCGTCATTCTGATCCAGGCTTCTTATACTACTCTGGCAAAACAAGTAAAGAACCTGGAATGGGAAAAAGTTGATGGCATCCTCCTTGATTTAGGGGTGTCATCCATGCAATTGGACCAGGCAGAGCGCGGTTTTTCGTTCCGCGAGAGCGCAAACCTGGATATGCGTTTCGACCCAGGCAACCCGGTTACAGCCAGCCAGTTAATCAACGAACTACCTGAAGATGAGCTGGCAAACATCATCTACCGCTATGGAGAAGAGAGAAAATCCCGCCAGATCGCCAGAGCTATTGTCCGTGAGCGACCCATTCGCACAACGACCGAACTGGCAGAAATTGTCAGGCGAGTTGTTCGTTCTGAGAAACCCGGAAGGCACCCTGCCACGCGCACATTTCAGGCATTGCGTATTGCCGTAAATAACGAGCTCACTGCATTGGAAGAAGTGCTTCCCCAGGCGATCGCAGTTTTAGCGTCCGGTGGGCGATTGGCAGTCATCACCTTCCATTCCCTGGAAGATCGGATCGTCAAACAATTTTTCCGCCGTGAAAGCAAGGATTGTATCTGCCCACCCCGTCAGCCCGTCTGCACCTGTGGGCATACAGCAGTCATCCAGGAAGTAAGCCGGCGACCGATCGAGCCCGGTGAAACCGAAATATCAACCAATCCGCGGGCGCGCAGTGCTCGATTAAGAGTTGCACAAAAACTATAGCTGGCATAACACTTGCAAACCTGTGTACAGAGGTCTGCTAAACATAAACTGTACCCGGTGGCTGGCTATCAAATTCATCATCACCTTGCCAGAGCCGAAGAGCACATAACCGATTGGCTAGCGAAAATTTTCAACCGTATCACGTTCAGGCAGCCAATCTCGCAGGAGTAGGAAGATGAGAAATGCACAGCAATTAATCCTGGCATATGCCGACGCACCCTGGAGAAAACAACTCCAGTTTATTGGCTTATTTTCTCTGGCCTTAGTAATGCTGGCACTGCTTGCCAGTCTTTATCTGATCGTCTCTGCTCAGGCGACTACCTATGGTCGCGAAATACAGAATATGCAATATACGATTAAGGATCTCCAGCGCCAGAATGCCGATTTACAGGCGATGCTTGCCCATGTATCCTCGGCTGACGTTATGGAACAGCGAGCTGAGGAGCTGGGTCTTCAACCTGCACAGCCTGAGCAAATTGTCTACCTTGCCGTAGAAGGATACTCGGGGAGACAACCGCCGAATCTTGCACCCCCGGCTCAACCAGCCCCATTACCCGCCCCGAGTTATTCGCCGGAATTTTCTCAATCCTTGATCGATTGGTTTATCGAACAGGCTGGGGTGGTGGATCTCAATGCTCTGTTAAGTGAGGTGACGCGCCGATGAACGGCAGCTCACGACGCCTGTATTTCATGAGCATCAGTTTTGTTTTCGCGGCCCTGATCATCCTGGGCAGGATCATTTTTATTCAAAATGGTCCCCAGGCTGAACCGCTTAAAGAGCAAAGCAGCACATACCGGGGTTTCCCTCAAGAGATCCAACCCACTCGAGGAGAGATTTACGACCGGTGGGGGAATTTGCTGGCCGGCAATACCACTGTGTACGAGATCGGGGTTGAATTACAACATGTCAAAAATCCGGAGACGATTGCGCTGGCTTTGAGCGTTTACACAGGAGCAGATTTCGGTGAGATCTACCAGATTGCCAGCCAGGAACCGGCTCCAGATGCTGTGTATGCTGTCTTGCAGGATTTTGTCAGTCCGGAAAAAATTACGCAACTGGAAGAGTTTAAGCAACAGGTTGATGCCGGCGCGTATGTGAGCGCTACAAAGGACGAAAATGCAGCTCCTCCCAGCCTGGATGGCCTGGTCATCACCCCTCACCTGGCGCGAACATACCCTGAAGATGATCTGGCTTCTAATATTCTCGGATTTGTCAGCCGGGAGGGAAAAGGATATTTTGGCGTTGAAGAAAAATATAATGACCTGTTAGCCGGAAGGATCAAGAAGGTCTATTATGCCAATAATCCTTACGAAGTAAGCTCCATGCCCTCTCCGCCGGTTGGGGCAAGTCTTGTGCTCACGATCGATCGTGAGGTCCAGGATAGCGTTCAACAAATCCTGGAGCGGGCAATCGAAACCTCCGGCTCTACCTCCGGTACGATTGTGGTCATCCATCCACAAACAGGAGAAATTCTGGCGCTGGCCTCCACTCCGCGGATGAACTTAAATGAATTCTGGTCTTATAGCGAAGTTTTCCCGGGCAGCACTCCCTTCAATCGGGCTGTCAGCCAGGCTTACGAACCGGGGTCCGTATTCAAAGTGCTCACTATGGCTGCCGGATTCGACAGCGGAGCTGTTAAACCCAATACCAGCTTTTTGGATACCGGTGTCTTTCAGATTGGCGGAATTTATATTCAAAACTGGAATATGGGCGCCTGGGGACCACAGGATATGCTTGGTTGTATGCAGCATTCATTGAATGTTTGTCTCGCCTGGGTGGCTTCGGAAATCGGTGCGAAAACATTCTATGAGTATATGCAGGATTTTGGCTTAGGGCGCCTGACAGGAGTGGATATTGCCGGTGAGACTCCGGGCAGGCTAAAACTCCCTGGCGATGGCGACTGGTATGAAGCCGACCTGGGCACTAATTCCTTTGGACAGGGTGTCTCTGCCACCCCCATGCAGATGGTCACTGCGATTTCGGCGCTCGCCAATGATGGGAAAATGGTCACGCCGCATGTGGTCCGGGCAGTGATCGATCAGGGTCACCAATATGATATCACTCCCCAAATTGCCGGGATGCCCATTTCCAAAGAAACCGCACGCGCCATGACCAACTTACTGGCAATTTCTTTGGAAAAAGAATCATCTTCGGCGCTTGTCCCGGGTTATCGGGTGGCAGGAAAAACCGGCACGGCGGAAATCCCCTCCCCGGCGGGTTACACCAGTGGAGCGACCAATGCTTCTTTTGTCGGTTGGGGTCCGGTGGACGATCCGCAATTCTTGATCTACATATGGCTTGAAAAACCGACCACCTCCCCCTGGGGCTCGGTTGTGGCAGCCCCGGTATTCAGTGAAGTGGCCCAGCGTCTGGTTATTTTGATGGACATTCCCCCGGATGACGTGCGGACAGCCCAGACCAGTAATTAGGTTACCGGCCCTGGCTTGTGAAAAGGTTGACGACCTGAACAGGTATAGAAAATGCTTACGGTTGCAGATATTTTTGAAGCAATAACTGGAAAGCGGCCAGCAGATAATGAAACCGTCATCACCGATGCGGTCATCGACTCTCGCCGGGCGATATCTGGCGCATTGTTTGTGGCTATGTCCGGTCAGAATTCAGATGGGCACAATTATGTTAAGCACGCATTTTCGAAAGGCGCAGTGGTTGCCATCCTCCAGAAGACCGTCGAGGTGGATTGCCCGGTTTTTGATCTTCGTCAAGGGAAAACGGTGGATAGCCTGGCAGGCACTGACGGACCTTTTTGCATTCTGGTAGACAACAGCATATTGGCATTACAACAGGTAGCCCGCTTTTGGCGGCGTAAATTGAAGCTAAAAGTGATCGGGGTCACCGGCAGCGTGGGTAAATCCACGACCAAAGAAGTGATTGCAGAAGTGCTGGGTCAGCGGTACCGCACCCTGAAGAATGAAGGGAACTTTAACAATGAAATAGGGCTTCCACTCACAGTGTTGCGGATGAGTGAAGGCTATGAATATGCCGTTCTGGAAATGGGATTCTATGTCCTGGGCGAAATTTCCCTCCTTTGTGATATCGCCTTGCCTGAGATAGGCGTGGTGACCAATATCGGCACCGTCCACGCTGAACGCGCCGGTTCACAGGAAATTATTGCCCGTGGAAAAGCAGAACTGGTAGAATCTCTGCCCGAGGAAGGGATCGCCGTGTTGAACCAGGATGATCCCTGGGTGCGTGGAATGGCATCCAAAACCCGCGCCCGGGTGTTCTGGTATGGTTTTACACCGGAAGCCGACCTCTGGGCAGACAACATTATTGGATTGGGTTTACAGGGTGTAAGTTTCAGACTCCACTATCAAGGATCCACGCACAGCATCCAGATCCCGATGATCGGCCGGCATTCAGTCCAAACCGCAATGCGTGCCGCGGCGGTGGGACTGTTATGTGGACTGAGCTGGCAGGAGATTATCGCCGGATTGCAAGCCAGCCATACGCAATTAAGACTGGTGGCTGTGCGCACCAATCAAGGTGCCTTGATTCTGGATGATACGTATAATGCCACCCCCGAATCCACCCTGGCTGCGCTCAATTTGCTCGATGAACTGGATGGCCGGCGGATTGCCGTCCTTGGCGACATGCTGGAATTAGGCCAATACGAGCAGGAAGGACACGAGCAGGTAGGGTTACGCGCTGCCCAGATCGTCAATCAATTGATAACCGTTGGTTCTCGCGCACGGATGATCGCCTCCTCAGCAAAATCGGCCGGACTGGCTGGTCAGCGGATCAAGCAAGTGGAAAACGCCGATCAGGCCATTCAAATCTTACAGAGCCAGCTCTCCAAGAACGATGTCGTTCTGGTAAAAGGCTCCCGGTCGATGCATATGGAAAAAATTGTGGGTGCATTGGAGGCGCATTCGTGACTCAAACATCAATGGCGCTGACCCTGGCCGGTCTGAGTTTTATGTTGACAGTTATCTGGGGCAGTCCATTAATCCGGGTATTACACTTTTTTCGCATCGGTAAGTTAATCCGGGTTGAAGGACCCCAACGGCACTTTACCAAACAAGGAACCCCGACCATGGGTGGGGTGATGATCATCATGCCCGTGGCTTTGGTGACTATTCTGCTGAACGCAGTCAGCCTGATTGGTCTGAAGGTGCTGGGATTATCCGTGCTGCTCCCTCTCGCCACCATGCTGGCTTACGGCATTCTGGGGGCATACGATGACTGGGAAGGGATCCGGGGAAAGCGGGTGCGTGAAGGATTGCGGGCGCGGACAAAGTTTCTCTTCCAGGTTTTACTGGCTATCGCCCTGGCAATTGCCTTGCGTTATATCCTCGACGCCCCGGAACTTTTCCTGCCATTTCTGGATATCGAAATCCAGCTCGGATTATTGTATATCCCCTTTGCGGCATTTGTGATCGTCTCGGCAGCCAATGCCATTAATCTAACCGATGGATTGGATGGGATGGCGGGTTTGATTTCGGCAACCGCCTTCGTTACCTATGGATTTATCGCCTTGCTGCAAGGGCAAATCTTCCTGGCACGCTTTTGTTTTACGGTCACCGGGGCAGTGTTCGGGTTTTTATGGTTCAACGTCCACCCTGCGCAATTGTTCATGGGCGATACCGGGTCGTTGATGCTTGGTTCGACCCTGGCGGTGGTAGCGTTGATGACCGGTCAATGGGCAATCCTGCCGGTGATCATAATTATCCCGATCAGCATTACCCTGAGTGTGATCATCCAGACCACCTATTTCAAATACACCCGCTGGCGCTATGGGGTCGGGCGCAGGGTGTTCAAAATGGCACCTTTACAACATCATTTGGAGCTATCCGGTTGGAGTGAAACCCAGGTTGTCCAGCGTTTCTGGCTGATTACGCTGCTGGCAGCCATGATCGGTGTGGCGCTGGCAGTGGTTTAGGAGTCTGAAGTGACACCTAGCTGGGAAGGTAAACGAGTGATTATCCTGGGGGCGGCGCGCCAGGGCACCGCGTTGGCTCGTTTCCTGTTTGATCGTGGCGCGATGGTTACCATTAGCGATTTGCGACCGCCGGAAGATCTACAAGCGACCATGGCTGCTCTGGCCGGTATAGACGTAAATTGGGTGCTCGGTTCGCATCCTGTGGAATTGCTGGATCAGGCAGAATTGGTGTGTATTTCCGGCGGCGTTCCATTGACCATTCCTTTCCTGGTGGAAGCCCGTCGCAGAGGGATTCCCTTCACCAACGACACCCAGGTTTTCCTGGAGCATGTTCCCTGCCGGGTTTGTGGCATCACCGGATCGGCGGGGAAAACCACCACCACCAGCCTGGTCGGAGAGATCGCCCGGAAGGCTGCGGAGCTTGAGGGAAGCCCGCTGCAAGGGAAAAACGTCTGGGTAGGCGGCAACATTGGCAACCCACTGATCAGCGCGGTTGACAGCATGTCGCCGGACGACGTGGCAATCGTGGAGTTATCCAGCTTTCAACTGGAATTGGTGACCCGCTCGCCACAGATCGCCGCCATCCTGAACATCACGCCCAACCACCTGGACCGGCACCTGACCATGGAGGCTTACACCAGCGCCAAGGCCAAAATCCTGGATTATCAGGATGCGCAAGACGTGGCTGTCCTGGGACGCGATGACCCCGGTGCAGCGGCCATGGCTGGCCGGGTAAGAGGCAGACAGGTGAGTTTTGGGTTTACGCCAGTGCCATCAACCGCTCAGGGAACGCGGATTGCTGATGGTCATTTGCTCTGGCAGGAACCTGGAAGGCAGGAAAAATTGCTTTGTCTGGAGGATATCCAGTTGCGCGGCGAACATAATCAGCTGAATGTATTGGCTGCCTGTGCAATCGCCTGCACGTTGGAGTTGCCTGTTCAGGCCATGCAGCCTGCTGTACGAGCATTTCGCGGCGTTCCCCACCGGTTGGAGTATGTCCGCACCTGGAAAGGCGCCAGATGGTACAACGACTCAATTGCTACCGCACCAGAACGGGCGATCGCCGCAATCAAGGCGTTTTCGGAACCGCTGGTGCTATTGGCGGGCGGACGAGATAAGAATTTACCCTGGACATCCTTCGCCAGGGTTGTGGCTGAAAGAGTGGATCATCTGATCCTGTTTGGAGAGGCCGCAAAATTGATCGGTGCTGCTCTGAATCGATCGTCAGGCAGGCCGTATAGCATAAATTACTGTGAGAATCTATACGATGCCGTGCAAGCCGCTGCGGAGCTGGTAGAAGCAGGGGATGTGGTCCTACTCTCACCGGGCGGCACCAGTTTTGATGAATTTCGTGATTTTGAGGAACGTGGTGAAAGGTTTCGAGAATGGGTGAACGCACTTTTGTAAGTAGAAAGCACACCGATGCAGCCGTAAACCGCAGGCGGGTGTCCTTAAATGTAGATGTTCCTTTGTTGTTAGTGACCATCACCCTGCTGGTATTTGGTTTGATTATGGTTTATTCATCCAGCTGGGACGTATCACTGGTATTGTATGACCATGCCTCCGCCATGGCACTTCGCCAGCTTGGTTTTGTGCTGGCCGGTATTGCTGTTGCGGCTGGATTGATATTCTTCGATTATCGCTGGTTGGGTAAGCTGGCCTTACCGATCATGCTGATTACGATAACCATGTTGATTCTGGTACTGTTTTTTGGTGAAACCCGCTTGAATGCCACCCGAACCTTATTCAGCGGTTCTGTTCAGCCCTCCGAGATGGCGAAACTGGCTACCGTAATTTATCTGGCTGTCTGGCTGAATAACAAACGCGATAACCTGGATAGCTGGGGATTTGGGCTGTTACCCCTGGCAGGCATTCTCGGCATTGTCGGATTTTTGATCTTCCTGCAACCGGATCTGAGCGCAACCATGACAGTCGTGATCCTGGGCGGTTTTATGTTCTTCCTGGCCGGGGGTGACTTGCGCCGGATTGCCATACTGGTTATCTCCACGATCTTGATCGGTGGTTTATTGGTATTGGCGAGTCCTACGGGACAAAATCGGGTCAACTCCTACCTCATTGGTCTGGAAGACCCGTTGCAGGCGTCTTACCATGTGAAACGCTCGTTGGAAGCTTTTGTAAATGGTGGTTTTTTTGGTGTAGGGATTGGCAATGCGGATACCAAGCTGACCGGTTTACCCGTCCCGCCCACAGACTCCATTTTTGCCGTGGTGGGTGAAGAGACCGGGCTTGTGGGCGCCGGTTTATTGATCCTGCTGTTCTTAGCGCTACTCTGGCGCAGCATAATCATCGCCCGTAAAGCGCCTGATTCGTTTGGTTCACTTTTGGCTGCTGGCCTGGGTATCTGGCTGGTGATGGAAGCTTTGATAAATATGGCCGTGATTGTAGGCTTATTGCCATTTGCCGGCAACGCGCTACCCTTTATCAGCTACGGAGGCTCCAATATGCTGGTCACCATGGCCTCAGTCGGCATCCTGTTGAATATCTCACGCTCCGGACAACGGGAGCAAAACCGGAAGGAAACGCTGTTCAATGCGTTTGCTCATCTGCGCAGGCGGGACCGGCGGGGGCGTGTACCCCGCACTCGCCGTACTTCAGGCATTGAGAGCCGCTAACCCGGCTGATTTAGAAGTTCTCTGGGTCGGAGGAGAAGGCGGAATGGAAGCAGAATTGGTGCACCGGGAAGGAATCCCTTTCCAAAGCATACCTGCAGCCGGCGTCCATGGCGTCGGCTGGAAGGCGTTACCGGGTAATCTTTCCCGTATCCGTCGCGGTATTTCCGCTTCCCGCAGAATCCTGCAGGACTTTCAGCCACAGGTAGGGATGTTCACCGGAGGTTTTGTGACCGTACCCATGATGATCGGAATTCGCCTGTCGGGTCGACCCAGACCGCGCAGTTTAATTTATGTCCCGGATATCGAACCTGGGCTCGCCTTGAAAATGGCAGGACGGTTTGCAGACCGAATCGCTGTTACTGCAGAACAAAGCCGGAGCTTTTTCCCCGCCGGGAGCAAAGTGGTGGTCACCGGTTATCCGGTGCGACCGGATTTGCAGCAGTGGTCTCGCCAGGCAGCTTTGGAAGTCTTCGATCTGAAACCGGAAAAACCGGTATTGCTGGTGTTCGGCGGATCCAAAGGGGCCAGGTCGCTCAATCGGGCGGTAATCTCAAACCTGGATGAACTGCTCACCTTCACTCAGGTAATTCATATCACCGGGACGCTGGATTGGGAAGATGTGCGCTCGATGACCGAACATCAGGCGTCTGATAAGGCTCGGGGGTATCGGCCTTTCCCCTACCTGCATTCAGAAATGGGCGCGGCCTTTACCCTTGCCGATCTGGTCGTTTCCAGAGCGGGAGCATCCGTCCTGGGAGAATTTCCTCAATTTAGTTTACCGGCAATACTGGTGCCATATCCTCATGCGTGGCGTTACCAGAGGGTAAATGCCGAATTTCTGGCCTCGCGCGGTGCAGCCGTCCTGGTACCGGATGCTGAACTGGGAGATAAACTCGTTCCACTGGTCAGGGAGCTTATACTTCTTCCCCACAAGCTGGACCAGATGAGCCGGTCAATGAAAGCGCTGGCCAATTCTGGCGCTGCAGAGCGAATCGCCCAGGAACTTATCCACCTCGCTGCTATGCAGCTCGGGGAGCGTGACCGATGATGAGTCTCAATTTGGTCTTCTGGGTTTTTGTCATATTTTTCGGGGCGGTAGGAGCCATGCGAGGCTGGGCAAAAGAATTATTGGTCTCGTTCAGTGTGATTCTTTCGATCGCCATCCTCACCTTGCTGGAAGAATATGTGGATCCTCTACGGCCTTTCCTCACCGGGCAAGACAACATTTCATTCTGGTTTAAGACCATTGCCCTGATTTCGCTGGCATTTTTTGGTTATCAGACACCCAATATCCCCAAACTCGCCAGCGGAACGCGTTTTGCACGCGATAAATTGCAAGACGTGCTCTTTGGCTTCGTCCTGGGCGCCTTTAATGGCTACCTGATCATGGGCTCGATCTGGTTTTTCCTGGCTCAGGCGCAATATCCCTTCGATATGATCTCCCCGCCAATGGCCGGAACGCCACCCGGAGACGCCGCGATCCGCCTTTATAGCTTATTACCGCCTCACTGGCTTGAAGCGCCAGTCGTATATTTTGCTGTCTTTATCGCCTTTGCCTTTGTAGTGGTGGTATTTATCTGATGACACACGTTCACCTGATTGGCATCGGTGGGACGGGTTTAGCCCCAATCGCGCGCATCCTGTTGGATCGTGGCTTCGCAGTCAGTGGTTCGGACCGCCAAAGCAGCCCGCTAACCGATGAGCTGAACCGTTTGGGCGCGGTTGTATACCTGGGACACCATGCTGATCAGATCCACGGGGCAGATCTGGTATTACGCTCGTCTGCCATACCGGATGATAATCCAGAGGTGCAGGCGGCTAACCGCGCCGGAGTGCCTGTCTTGAAACGTAACCAGTTTTTACCTGTGCTGCTGGAAAAGGATGAGGTCATCGCCGTCGCAGGCACTCATGGAAAAACAACCACCACCGCCATGCTCGCCTGGACGCTCAAATCCCTGGGCGCAGACCCGTCCTTTATCATCGGTAGCGTGGCACTGAACCTGAAGACCAATGCCCATGTTGGGCAGGGTCAGTATTTCGTCATCGAAGCGGATGAATATGACGATATGTTTTTAGGGTTAGCCCCGCGAATCGCCATTCTCACCAGCCTGGAATACGATCACCCTGACTACTTCCCCACCCCGGAACGGCTTTACGCTTCCTTTGAAAAATTCCTCAAGCAAATTCTGCCCGGGGGTCTATGCATCGCCTGTACGGATGATCCGCAGGTGGCTGCTCTGGTAGAAAAATTATCCGCTCAAGATTTGACGGTACTGACGTATGGTATCCGGTCGAAAAGTGACTATAGCGCAAGTGATTTAGTGCCTGTGGAAAACGCAGGCTACACCTTCAAGGTTGATCGCCGTGGACAGCAAATTGGCTCGCTCAGCCTGCAGATTCCCGGAGAGCATAATGTTCTGAATGCCCTGGCAGTCCTGGCAGTTATGGACCAGCTCGGACTGCCCATCCAAAGAGCTGTCGGCTTTCTAAGCGCTTTTCAGGGCACAGCGCGCCGGTTTGAAGTGTCAGGCGAGCGTAACGGAATCGTGGTGGTCAATGACTATGCGCATCATCCTACTGAGATCCGCGCTACCCTCCAGGCAGCACGCCAGAAATTTCCGGGTAAACGTATCTGGGCGGTCTGGCAGCCCCACACATTTTCGCGCACCCGCAAGTTGCTGGCCGATTTTGCCCTGTCCTTTGACCACGCAGACCGGGTAATCATCACAGACATTTATCCGGCGCGGGAAATGCCCCCCGACGATGGTTTTTCGGCAAAGGACGTTTTTCAGGCTATTCATCACCCCGCGGTGGATTATATTCCCGAGCTCATTGCCACCGCCGATTTCCTCAGCGCTGCATTGAAACCTGGGGATATATTGCTGGTACTTTCTGCCGGAGACGCCGATCTCATTTCTCGCCGGGTACTGGAAACTTTGCCCCAGCCGCAAAAGGAAAATCATGTCTGATAAACCCGAACAACCTGCACAGGTCGAGAAGAAAGACAAAAATGTCCAGGACCCGCCGGCAGACACACAATCTGGCTGGATTCCGGTGACAGGCAAGGAGCAAGTCTCTTCATCAGATTCAACCGTGGCAATCACCGTCACAACCATTCAACGTCTAATCCGGCGGCTGAAGTCGCTCTAGACGCAACATGGCGAATTACCTGGCACTTTTACAATCGATCTTTGGCGAACGACTGAAAACCAACGTACCCCTGGCGCGCTATACTGCCGCCCGTATCGGTGGCGTGGCGGATGCCCTTCTGGTTGTGAAGGATACCGAGGAGCTGGCTGAGGCGGTTTGCCGGGTATGGGAAGCCGGTATTCCTTATATGGTTCTCGGCGGCGGTTCCAATGTGTTGATCAGCGATTTTGGTGTGCGCAAACTGGTCATTCTCAACCATGCCAAGAAAATTGTTTTCCAGGAAGCTGCTCGCCAACCTTCTGTCTGGGCTGAATCAGGCGCAGGCACAGGGATGATTGCCCGGCAGGCGGCTGCAAAAGGATTGGGTGGGTTGGAATGGGCTGCAGGTATCCCTGGAACGATTGGCGGTGCAGTGGTGGGAAATGCCGGCGCTCATGGAGGCGACGTTGCCGGCTGCCTGGTGATGGCAGAAATCTTGCAACGTAACGGAAACCGGCAAAATTGGGCGGCAAAAGACCTGGGTTTCACCTACCGTTCCAGCCGTCTGAAGCAAGAGCCTGGAAATGCGGTGGTTCTGGCGGTGACGCTGGCATTAGAACCAAAACCGGTAAAAGACATCGAAGCCAGGCTGCAGGAATACCTGGATTTTCGCCGGCGCACTCAACCTCCGGGAGCAAGTATGGGCTCGATGTTTAAAAATCCTCCCGGAGATTACGCCGGAAAATTGATCGAAGCAGCCGGATTGAAGGGTTTATGTGTGGGAGATGCGGAAATCAGCCAGTTACACGCAAATTTCTTCATCAACCGTGGGCAGGCGAGCGCCAGAGACGTAAAAAAGTTAATCGACACCGCCCGATCTACGGTAGAAGAAAAATTCGGGATCCGGCTGGAGTTAGAAATCGAACTTATCGGAGAATGGGATTTTGAACGGCAAGACTAAATTACGATTGGCAGTAATATTTGGAGGGCGTTCAGGCGAACATGAAGTGTCGCTGAGTTCGGCGCGCTCTGTGCTTGCCGCCTTGAATAAAGAGAAATATCAGGTCATTGAAATCGGCATAACTATGGATGGCGGCTGGGTTACCGGCGAGGATGTATTAACCCGCTTGAGCACAGGCAAGACTACCCGACTTCAGCCCTGTACATTGTTACCTGATCCCTCCCGACCCGGTTTATATGCGCTTCATCAACACGACAATGGCGAGTCGCTTACCCTGATCCAGGAGCTGGATTGTGTATTCCCGGTATTACATGGCACGTATGGTGAAGACGGTACGCTCCAAGGCTTATTCGAGCTGGCGAACCTGGCTTATGTGGGAGCCGGGGTAACCGGTTCGGCAAATGGAATGGATAAGGATATCTTCAAAAGGATCATGCAGGCGCACCATATTCCAGTAGTGGACTGGATGCTGGTGTTGCGCAGCGAGCTCAAGGACAACCTGCCTGAGGTTATCGACCGGGCAACCCGATTGGCGCCATTTCCGCTGTTCGTTAAGCCTGCCAATCTGGGCTCATCCGTGGGTGTAACCAAATGCCGCTCGAAATCAGACCTGATCGAGGGTTTGTTCGAGGCAGCGCGTTACGACCGGCGAATTCTGGTGGAAAAAGGCATTGATGCCCGAGAAATTGAGGTCAGCGTATTGGGAAACGACCAGCCTCAGGCATCGATTCCAGGTGAAATCCGTCCGGCTGCTGATTTTTATTCCTATACTGCCAAATACCAGAATGCGGACTCTGAGTTGTTGATTCCGGCCCCGATTTCACCCGAATATACCGACCTGGTGCAAACTCTGGCGGTGAAAGCATATCGAGCAATCGATTGTGCTGGCATGGCACGGGTGGATTTTCTGCTCGATCGCCAGAATGAACAGATTTATCTGAATGAAATTAACACCATTCCGGGTTTTACCCAGATCAGCATGTACCCCAAACTCTGGGAAGCCAGCGGTATCCCCTACCCAGAATTATTGGACCGTTTGATCGAACTGGCGCTGGCTCGCAAGGCAGACCGAGCCGCCACAACCTATCGCCTGGAGAAGGAAAACTGAGGCCCGCATGGTGAAGACCCAAACCGTACCTCGCTCAGAAAATATCCGCCGGCGGCGCTCGGACAATAGGACTTCCACCGGTGGCCGGCAGGCGCGCAGACGCAAATCTCCTGCCAGGAGCAAACCGCCCGTACTGGTGCGGGGTGAAATACCCATGGATTCCATGGTAACTCCGCGTAAAAGAGGACGAACTCGCCGCAGGTATGATATTGCCCTGGGTATACCGGGAGCAGAGCTGAGATTACCCGCTTTACCGGCGGTACGGTTTGGCTGGCGTGCGGTTTCGTTCTTCCTGGTAGCCATACTGTCGATGACATTATATGTCCTGTGGAATTCGCCGCTCTACCGGGTCGAGCAAATCGAAATTGAGGGTTTGCAGCGATTGACGCACCACGAAATCAGCGCCATGCTGGGAATTAGCGGAGAGCATATCTTTGCCATGGACCAGGGAAAATTACTGGCCGATCTGAAAACCACTTTCCCGGAACTCTCAACCGTCGAGCTAAAGGTAAATTTACCTGCCAGTGTGAAAATTGTCGTAACCGAACGGATTCCGGTGCTGGTCTGGTATGAAAATGGTCGTACTTTATGGGTGGATGAAGAGGGTTATGCTATGCCAACCCGTGAAGGTATCGAGCCGCCAGCATTGGTCATCAACGCGGCAGGCGCCCCGCGGATTTCGCTGGGTGAGAATGCAGATCCGAACCAATACCTTACGCCAGAGTTTGTTCAGGCAGTATTGACGGTAAGAGAGGTCGCACCGGATGACCGGCCGCTGCTTTATTCAGTCGAGCATGGTCTGGGCTGGAAGGAAAAGAAGGGCTGGGACGTATTTTTAGGACTGGATTTGAAAGATATCGAGTTGAAATTACGCATGTATGATGCGATTAAAAAGCACTTAAAAAATGCAGGGCTGAAACCATCGCTGGTCAGTGTGGAAATGATCCATGCACCATACTATCGCCTGGAGCCCTGATGGGAACGAGCTATGGATGAATCGATTGTAGTCGGTATCGATGTAGGCACGACAAAAGTCTGTACCCTGGTTGCCCGAACCGAGGAAGGCGGCAAAGTACGCATCCTCGGAGTCGGGATCGAGCCTTCCTTGGGCAT
This sequence comes from Anaerolineales bacterium, assembly GCA_020061145.1. Taxonomy (GTDB): domain Bacteria; phylum Chloroflexota; class Anaerolineae; order Anaerolineales; family DRKV01; genus JAGUYX01. The sequence continues at coordinate 21,835 of JAGUYX010000240.1, forward strand.
GAAAAAAGGTGTGGTGGTGGATATTAAGGCCGCTTCCCAGGCGATCGCGCGTTCGATCGAGAAAGCGGAGCGCACTTCCGGCCTGGAAATCAATTCCGCCCTGGTCAGCCTGGCAGGAGCTCATGTCTCTTCGGTGAATAGCCGGGGGGTGGTTGGCATCACCGGCGGCGTGATCGAAGAAGATGACATCCTGCGCGCCATGGATGCCGCCAGCGCAGTGGCAATTCCCCACAACCGGGAAATCATTCATGTGATCCAACGTGGGTTTACCGTGGATGGGCAGGATGGTATCCGTATGCCGGTGGGAATGCATGCCTACCGATTGGAGGTAGAAACCCATATCATCACCGCGGCAGCCGCCACGGTAGAGAATCTCCGCCAGTGTGTCGCCGACTCCGGGGTGGAGGTGCTTCAGTTCGTGCTCAATCCACTCGCTTCTGCAGAAGTGGTGCTCAACGATACCGAACGGCAAATGGGCGCGGTGGTTTGCGATATTGGCGGTGGCACAACCGATCTGGCGATCTATATCGATGGTGATATCTGGCATACCATGGTGTTGGGTGTGGGCGGTAATCATGTGACCTCCGACATAGCCCATGGTTTACGCCTGCCAGTCGAACAAGCTGAAGAATTGAAGGTGAAACACGGGCATGCCGTGGTTTCCGAAGTGCGCCCGGATGAGTACATAACTGTCCGCCCTTTTGGAGAAGAAGCTCCGGTACAGATCAGTCAGACTGACCTGGCGCATATTATCGAAGCACGCATGGAAGAAATATTTGTCCTGGTTTTACAGGAGATAAAACGCTCCGGTTATGACGGGCTGCTCCCGGCAGGGTTGGTGTTAACCGGCGGATGCAGCGCCATACCGGGCGCCCGCCAGCTGGCCAGCCAGGTTATGGGGTTGCCAGTGCGGATTGCCCAACCGGAAAATCTGATGGGGTTGGTGGATAAGCTCCACTCCCCGGCCTACTCTACCAGTGTAGGGTTGGTGCAGTGGGCATTCAAGTTCAATGAATTTACCCCTCGCCCGGAACGCAGGCGAACAGGTGGGAAAGGAGGTGCATTTGATTGGGAAACCATTAAGAACTTCTTGCGACGCCTGTTGCCCTGAGGAGGTTATCGGCAAAACAGATGCCAGAGACCATTCCTGACAATTTTGTAAGGTTTTAGCAAGATTTATTGACTCAATGTGATTGCGTGATTTGCAAAAATGATGGAAAATTGACCAGATTTATCCAAAGGAAGATACCAAATCGCCCGAGGAAAATTACCCAGCAAGAATTTATCCATATTCTTCTGGAGGAGGAACACTAAAATGTCTACCCAACCCGGTTTCAATCATACTGAATCGTTTGCCCGCATTACCGTTGTTGGTGTGGGGGGTGGTGGCTGCAACGCCATCGACCGCATGATTACTGAAGGCCTGCAAGGTATCGATTTTGTCGCCGTTAACACAGACGCCCAGGCGCTGATGCTCTCCAAAGCCAAGACCCGCGTACGCATTGGAGAAAAATTGACGCGTGGTCTCGGTTCCGGTGGTGATCCTGAAATGGGACGCAAAGCCGCCGAAGAATCCAGCGATGCGCTTTACGAAGTGCTCAAAGGCTCGGATATGGTCTTTATCACCGCTGGCATGGGGGGCGGCACCGGCACAGGCGCCAGC
>JAGUYX010000018.1 GCA_020061145.1 Anaerolineales bacterium
GAACGCCTGCTGTGTGGCTTTTACCCGGATTCTATGGGAATGCTTACGTGCCAAACAGGCTCCTGAGCCAGCCTGGTGGGTAAACACATTTGTCTCGGCAGCCAGAGAGCTGGAAGGAAACACTTCTTATTCATCTCGTAATCCAGGGTTGGCATACGAAGGTCCGCTGTGGCAGTTTGTTGACCGGGAAGTGCGCCAGGCGCTCAAGGAAAACTGGTCGACTTTGGAGGCGTGCGAGCGTTGGCATTCCGGAGCGTATTTATTGGAGACCATGCCCTGTGTGCTGTATATCCTGGCCAGGCATGGCGATAACCCGGAGGAAGCAATTGTCCGGGCGGTCAACGACACCAGAGATAATGACACCATAGCCGCCATCGTCGGAGCGGCGGTCGGCGCGCTGCACGGTCGGGCAGGTCTACCGCCGCGCTGGATTTCCAGCTTATTGGGTCGCACCACAGCAGATGACGATTGGCATATCTTCGAGCTGATCGAATCTGCAAAGCAAACCTTCTGGCATGCAGATCCACCATTAACTTCAGACAATATTCAGGCTGTATTGAAATTCTTGCCCCTCTTTGAGCAACCGGATTTTTCTCCCGGGGAGTGGATCACTCAAGAGGGACACTTGCCGTACTTCAGCTATACCCCAGCAGTGCTTGACTTTATCAGAGCGCTTTCCGGCAATGGCTTCATCCAGCCGTTTAACTGGATGAACTGGCGGGAAGGAGAGCAATTGGTGGATCATCCTGCGCTTTTGGAGCAGGCAAGCCTGCAAACGCTGCGCAAGCTGTTGACTGCGCATGTGCGCGCTGATCGTTTTTCGGAAGGTCACCTGGCTGCCATGTTTGCATCGGGATACATAACGAAAATCCTGAAGCGAATGGCGGAAATTCATGTTTGATTGACTTTGTATTTTGGTCCTGATCCCCCAGGCTGTCTTCCTGAGCCAGCCGCCGGCAGGCGGCGCGAAGGATCCCCGTAACGACAAACGCCAGGAAAAGCCAGGCGTCCCAGGGATCCTTCAGTCGGCAAAAAGCGCCTCCTTCAGGATGACAATACCGGCAGGGTCGAAGAAAGCCCTCGCCTGGAGGGAGAGGGTTTGGGTGAGGGGGCGATTATTCAGTCTTCCTGAGCCAGCTCGGCGGCTAAGGCTTCCACGCAGGCCTGGTACTGGCGCAAGGTATCATGCCGCCTGCCGGCGGGCGATCTGCTCCGGCGGCTCCTGCACCTGGTTAAACAGAGCGTTCAGGCGCGCCAGTTGGGCTGTGTTTGGGATAATGGCTATGCGCATAAAACCTGCACAACCCCTGCCCGGAGATTCGCTTGAAAAACGCCTCAGCTCCGGCCAGGGGCTTATTGAGCTGGTTGGGTGAGGCGGGACAGGGTTCTGCATAAAACCTCCACGGACCGCCGGTATTCGGTGAGCGAAATGTGCTCGTGGGGCGTGTGATCCAGCGAAGAATCGCCGGGGCCGTAGGCCAATGCCGGGCACTCCCAGGCCGGAGCGACAAGGTTTAGATCGGAGGTGCCGGTCTTGAGCACAAACCCCGGCTGGCCGCCCTCACCCCGAATGCCGGCCAGGAAGGCCTTCACCAGCGGGTTATTTTTGTCGCCCCGGAAAGCGGGTAAGGCAAACCCCCGGGGTTGCAGCGAGGACTCCACAGGCGGCGGCAGCTCGATCAGGCGCTCCAGCCGCTCATACCAGTTTTTAGGGGATAGATCGAGGGGCAGGCGGGCTCCAATATGTAAATTCGCCCACTCAGCAAAACCGTCCGTGCCTGAGGAAAAGCCGCGCAAACCGGGTGAAATCTGGTCGAAGGCGCGCGAGCGGCTGGCATTTTGCTCCTCAGCCCACCCGCGGATCTTTTCCCAGACCCGGATGGCAACTTCACAGGCGCTCTCTGCGCCTGCAGCCGTGTGGAGCATGGGCCTGCGAATGACGATTTCTGCCGTGGCGCTGCCCTTATACCCCAGAGTGACCCTGTCCCAGCGGCTGGGCTCGCCGATAATGGTAAACGCCGGCAGGTAGTGGCCGGCGACGTAACGCGCCCCCACAGAATCCCCCTCCTCCCCTACCGCCCCGATTACCACCAGCTGCCAGCCTGGGATGACTCCCAGCCGGGCAACCGACTCAACCAAAACCGCCAGCGGTCCTTTGGCGTCCACCGCGCCGCGGGCGTAGAGCAGGTCGCCTTGCTGGCGTAATGGGATCTCGCCGGGTACGGTGTCGATATGACCCAACAAGACAATTTGCCGCGGACCCTCCCCCATCATCCCCACTGCATTACCCGCCGGGTCGATCTCCGCCCGGGTATATCCCAGGGAATGCATATGCGTTACCAGCCAGCTCACAGCCAGGGATTCTTCCCCGGTGGGGCTGTAACGTTCCAATAAGCCGGCCAGCGTGGGGGGCAACGAACCGTCCGGCATCAAGCGAGCACCTCCGCAAGGGTTTCCACCACCCGGTCAAGTTGTTCTTCGCGGATTACCAGGGGCGGCAACAGGCGGATAACGGTTAACCCGGCCGGCAGAGCGAGCACGCCGCGCTCCATCAACGCGGACAGGTAAGGAGCCACCTTCTGCTTGATCTCGATGCCCACCATCAGCCCCAAACCGCGCACCTCGCGCACCAGGGGCGAATCCAGCGCCTCCAATTGAGCGATCAGCCTGGCTCCCAAGCTGGCAGCCCGCGCAGGTAGCTGTTCGTTCTCCAACACCTCCAGGGTTGCCAGAGCCGCCGCAGCAGCCATGGGATTGCCTCCAAAAGTCGACCCGTGGGCGCCGGTTGGCAGTTCTCCCACCCGATCGCCCAGCAACACTGCCCCGATGGGCAGCCCCCCCGCCAGCGATTTGGCCAGGCAAACCATATCGGGGTTCAGGTCGTGGTGTTCCAGAGCCAGCATTTTCCCTGTCCTCCCCAGCCCGGTCTGGATCTCGTCGAGAATGAACAGTGCGCCTCGCTGGCGGCAAAGTTCCTCAACCCCCTGTAAATATTCCCGGCTGCCGGGATGCACGCCGCCTTCACCCTGGATCACCTCCAGAATCACGGCAGCGGTGTCGTCGCCCACGACCTGTTCCATTTTATCCAGCTGGTTGTAAGGGACGTGTTGAAAACCCGGCACCAACGGCTCAAACGGTTCACGATATTTTTTATCCCAGGTGGCAGAAAGCGCTCCGAAAGTGCGCCCGTGGAAGCCGCGCATGGCAGCCACGATCCCGGTCCGCCCGGTGCTCAACCGGGCGAACTTGAGGGCAGATTCGATCGCTTCGGTGCCGGAATTGCTCAAAAAGACGCGTGACAGATTGCCAGGGGGCAGCCCTGCCAGGCGCGCCAGCAAGGCGGCGCGCCGGTCGTTATAGAACATCTCCGGGCAGGAGATCAGGGTGCGCGCCTGGTTGGCGATCGCCTCAACAATGGCGGGATGAGCGTGCCCTAGGCCGGCAACTCCCTGCCCGCCCACACAATCGATATACGCCCGCCCTTGCTCATCATAAAGTATGGCTCCCTGGCCGCGGACGATGGTGACGTCTCGTTTGGCATACACACCGGAGGTGTGCCGGTTTTCAAGAAAAATTGTATCGGTCATGTTGATGCCTGCCTGTTACCCATGAATTAACGTTCCGTTACCGGCCAGCGCCAGGGAAATGGGGTTCTCTACCCGCCCGTCGGCGATGATCACCCGATCCACGCCGCCCTGCAGCGCTTCACCGGCGCAAAGCACTTTTTTCTTCATCCGGCCTTCGGCGTATGCCAATGCCTGTTGCAATTGAGAGGTCTTCAACGCCGGAATCAGCGTGCTCTCATCCGGGAAAGAGCGCATTAATCCCGGCACGGCAGTGAGCAGTACCAACAACTCAGCCTCCAGCGCCGCGGCGACCATGGCGGCTGCCCGGTCAGCATCCACATTAAGCGCTTCGCCATCGTCGCCGAGCGCCAGGGGAGCGATCAGGGGGACGTAACCGCTGTCGAGCAAGATGTTCAGCAAGCTGGCATTGACCTGCTCGATTTTTCCCGAATAGTCATCGCGAATGATTTTTCGCTTGCCGTCTTCGATACTCTGGATGGCAGTCTTCCGGGTCGCTTTCAGCAACTGCCCATCCAGCCCACTCAGGCCCAAGGCGTTTACCCCCAGGGCCTGAAGTTGCTTTACCAACGAAGTGTTCACTTTCCCATTCACTGCCATGGTGAAAATCTCCAACGTACGCCGGTCGCTATAGCGAGAGGTGAATCCGGAAGGCGAAGTAATGAAACGCGGCGGGTAACCCAGCTGCCCGCCAAGCTGGTTGGCCTCTGCAGACCCGCCATGCACCAACACCAAACGCATCCCTTGTTTACTCAACCTCCAAACGTCTTTGCAGATTGACGCAAAGTCCACGCCTTCTGTGCCGCCGATCTTGACGACCACCGGGCGAGTGAATTCTCCAGCGTCATGTGTTGGACCGGGTATCGATAGTTCGTTCATTGTTGGTTGCCTGCCTTTTCGCCGCTCAGATAGGATGCAGGCCGGGAAACTCCAGCCCCAAAGTCTCTTCGAAACCTAACATCAAGTTCATACATTGCACGGCGGATCCCGAGGCGCCTTTCATCAGGTTGTCGATGGCGCACATCGAAACCACGTGACCGTTTTCTGTGTCCAGGTCAAAACCGAGATCGGCAAAGTTCGAACCGGCCAGAATCTTTGGCTCCGGCACCCGGTATACCCCACGCTGCTCGCGCAGCACACGGATAAACGGGTTCTGCGCAGCCATTTCCCGGTAGGCTTTCCATAAATCTTTGAGGGTCACGCCGGGTTTGACCACCCCGTGCACGGTAGCCAGGGCGCCGCGCACCAGGTCCACCGAAGTCATGGTGAGGGAAAGGTTGGTCAGGCCAAGCTCCTGCATCACTTCAGCGGTGTGCCGGTGACCGAAGGGCGAAAAAGTACGAATCACGCCGCTCCGTTCGGGATGGTGCGAGCCAGGGTTGCCTTCTGCGCCGCCTTCCGAAGACCCTACCTTAATCTCCACGATCACCGGCCGGTCATTCTCCAGCAAGCCCGCCTGAACCAGGGGTTGCAAAGCCAGGATGCTGGCGGTGGCATTGCAGCCCACCCCGCTGACAAAGCGGGCATCCCGCAGCTCCTCGCGGTGAAGCTCCGGCAGGCCATAAACAAACCTGGAAAGCCACTCCGGCGCTGCATGAGGCGCGCCATACCAGCGCGGGTAGGCCTGCGGATCACGCAGGCGGAAATCTGCGGATAGATCTACGATGTATTTCGCCGCCTCGCTAAACTCTTCGATTTTGTGCTGGGTCTGCCCGTGGGGCAACGCCAGGAAGAGTACCTCGCAGGGCTGCAGTAAATCGGGGTCGCTGAATTTCAGGCCGGTTTGTTTGCGTAAATTGGGGTGTACCTGGTAGACAAATTCTCCCAGGTGACGCCGGGAAGTGACCTGGATCACCTCTACCTGAGGATGGGACAGCAGCAGGCGCAACAGCTCGCCGCCGGCATATCCGGAACCGCCCACGACAACGGCGCGCACAGAATTCAGGCTGTTTTGGCTATGCATAACGACTCTTCTCTCAAGCACGATTTTGAGCCACGGAGACCACGTAATCAACGATCATATCGCCAATATCCACTCCGCTGGTGGGTTGCGCGGTGTGAAACTCGAGGGTATGGTTGACTTCGTTGACCAGAAAACCCCGCTCGGGATGTTCGATGACATCCACGGCCAGCACTCCCCCGCCCATCGCCTGGGCTGCTTTGGCGCAGATCTCCTCCAGATCCGGGGTGAGGGGGCAGATTTCCCCTTCAGCGCCGCGGGCCGTGTTGGTAATCCAATGCGGCGACTTGCGATAGATAGCCGTGATCGTCCGGTCTCCAACCACGAAGGCGCGGATATCCCTGCCGGGCTTTTCGATAAACTCCTGGATGTAGAAAATCGAGTGCTGGTAAGACCCCAACACCGATTTGTGCTCCAGGAGGGCTTCGGCTGCATCGCGGTCGTTAATTTTCGCCAGCAACCTGCCCCACGAGCCGACCACGGGCTTGAGTACCACAGGATAACCAAGGAACTCGATCGCCTCCAGGGCCGCCTCGGTGGTAAAGGCCGTGAAGGCACGGGGCTGAGGCACCCCGTGCTGGCTTAAGGCGGTCGTGGTCGCAAGCTTATCCCCACAGGCTTCAGCCACCGCAAAGGTGTTCACAGTGGGGATGCCCCACGAACTCAGGATACGCAAGGCATACAAACCCCGGGCGTAGCTGATGCTTCGCTCGAGAATTGCATCATATTGCAGCCAATCGCCCGGATTCTCAACGTCGAAATAGATCCGCCTGTCGTCCAGACGCTCATAGTCCAGACCCCGCCGCTCCATGGCCGCGAAGATCCATTTCTCTTCAACGCGTACCCGCGAATAGAGCACGCCAATTTTTAAGCGTTTGTCCATCCGGCGCTCCTTTATTCCCCCCAGTCTTCTTCTTCGATAGGCGCCAGGTTTACCTCCACCGGGTCGAGGGAGATGATTTCCAGGTCTACGCCGCAGTCCGGGCACACGATAATTTCGCCGGCCTCAACCCCGGCCTCTAAAACGATTTCAGCAGCGCATTCGGGACAATTTACGTGGGACATTTTCTTTCTCCTTTAAAAACATGATTTTTGGGAATTTTTGGTTTTTCCTTGAGCGGCCTGCTCGTGACACGCATGCCCGTTTAACTTTCTTGCTCGCCGGTGGAGATTAAGCGATTTTGCAGGGCGGTTTTCGCCAGCTCGAGCTGGGTTGCGACCGCCGCAGGTGCTGTTCCACCGGTCACCTCCCGGCGGGCAACGCTCGCCCAGGGGTCGAACACACGGTACACATCCGCGGTAAAGGAGGGGTGCAGCGCCTGGTATTCGGCCAGCTCCAGCTCAGCCAGAGACCTGGCCTGTTGAGCTGCCCAGACGACCACTTTACCCACCACAGTGTGGGCTTCACGGAAGGGAACTCCCTTGGCCACCAGGTAATCGGCAAGATCCGTAGCCATCAAACCCGCCTCCAGACCGGCTTGCATGCGCTCAGGATAAATGCGCAGGGTGCGCAAAGCGCCTGCCAGCACGGGAAGTACAACGCCAAGCGTGTCAAACGCCTGGAAAAGCGGCAGCTTATCCTCCTGCAGGTCTTTATCGTAGCTGGAAGGCAACCCTTTAAGGGTAGCCAGTAGCCCGCTCAAAAGCCCGATCAGACTGCCGGCTTTACCCCGCGCCAGCTCGAATACATCCGGGTTCTTTTTCTGGGGCATCAGGCTGGAGCCGGTGGCATACTGATCCGGCAACTCGATATAACCGAACTCGGTTGTGGAAAACAGGATCACCGCCTCCGCCAGCTTGCTCAGGTGAATGCCGGTCAGCGCGGCGCAGAATAAGAATTCGGCGACAAAATCCCGGTCAGCGACTGCGTCGATGCTGTTTGGCGAAGGCCGGTCGAAGCCAAGGTTTTTTGCCAGGGCAAAGCGGTCAATTGGGTATGGCGTTCCTGCCAGCGCCCCAGAACCCAGGGGCAACACCGCAGTGAGTTTAACCAGGTTTGCCAGGCGTTCCCGATCCCGCTGGAGCGGCCAGAAAAACGAGAGCCACCAGTGACTGAGCAGCACCGGCTGGGCGCGTTGCAGGTGGGTATAACCCGGCAGGAGCGTCCCGTGGTCCGCCTCGGCGCGCATCACCAGCGCGGATTGCAGGTCGATAAGCGCAGACTCCAGTTCCGGCAGATGATCGAGCAGCCACAACCGTAAATCTGTGGCAACCTGGTCGTTCCGGCTGCGCCCGGTGTGCAGTTTCCCCGCCAGCGGCCCAAGGATCTCTCCCAGCCGGCGCTCGACGGCGGTATGGATGTCTTCATCGCCGGGCTGAAAGGCAAAGGTACCCTGCTGTAATTCGTGCCCTACCTGCTGCAGACCGGCGTGTATGCGTTCGTTCTCCTGCGCATCGATCACACCCGCAGCCTGTAGAGCGTTGGCCCAGGCCTGGCTGGCGCGTACGTCTTGCTGTCCCAGGCGCCGGTCGAAGCTGAGGGATGCATTTAATGCCCACGCTTGCGGGTCAAGGGAACTTTGAAAACGACCACCCCAGAGTGTCACGGTAGCCTCCTTTTGAGATTACTGCGCCTTCCATTTAATATGTGCCCGCTTAATCCCGTTTGAAGCGGGAGTAATCCGGCTTTGCCAGGTTCAGGCCAGACACCGGCAGCCCATTCAAAGCGCGCACCTGCAGCGGCAAACCAAACAGGCGGATGAAACCCTCGGCGTCGCTCTGATCGTAGACGTCTTCCTGGCCAAAGGTGGCGAAGTCTTCACGGTACAGGCTGAAGGGGCTCTTGCGCCCGACCGGGATAATGTTGCCTTTGTAGAGTTTAAGCCGTACAACGCCGGTGACCGGGCCCTGTGTGCTGTCAACAAAGGCATCCAGCGCCTCTTTGAGTGGCGAGAACCACATACCGTTGTAAACCAGCTCGGCATATTTAAGCGCCACAAGATCCTTAAACTGCAGTATGTCCTTATCCAGAACCAACGATTCCAGCTCCCGGTGGGCTGCGAGCAGGATCGTCCCGCCGGGTGTTTCATACACACCGTGTGACTTCATGCCAACGAGCCGGCTTTCGACCATGTCTGCCCGCCCAATGCCGTGGGTACCCCCCAGCTTGTTCAGCGCCGCGACGAGCTCGCCGGGCGGCATCGACTCGCCATTAACCGATACGGGGCTGCCGGAGTTAAAGGTAATCTCCACATATTCGGATTCGTCTGGCGCAGATTCAGGAGAGGCAGTCAGCAAATACATATCTTCTGAAGGCTCCAGCCATGGGTCCTCCAGCGGGCCGCCTTCGTGGGATAAGTGCCACAGGTTGCGGTCGCGGCTATAGATCGATTTTTCGGTGGCGGTGACAGGCACCTGGTGCAGGCGGGCGTAATGAATGGCGTCTTCCCGTGAGCGGATGTCCCACTCTCGCCAGGGGGCGATCACTTTCAGGCGCGGGTCCAGAGCAGTATAGGTCAATTCAAAACGCACCTGATCATTCCCTTTACCCGTGGCTCCATGAGCGACAGCATCCGCGCCGACTTCGTGCGCTACCTCTACCTGGTGTTTGGCAATTAATGGGCGCGCCATCGAGGTGCCCAACAGGTACTTGCGTTCATACGTGGCCCCGGCGCGCAAAACGCGGAACAGGTATTCCTCGGCAAACTCCTCGCGCATATCGTGAATGACAAGCTGGCTGGCCCCGCTGGCAAGGGCTTTTTGCTCAAGCCCATCCAGCTCCTCGCCCTGCCCCACATCCGCAGTGAAACACACCACTTCACAGCCATAATTCTCGATCAGCCAGGGTACGATCACGGATGTATCCAGGCCTCCGGAGTAAGCGAGCACGATTTTCTTTATTTCCGGATTTTTCACAGCAGCCTCCTGTAGAAGAATGAAACGCCGGGAAAACAAAAGCCCTCCTGGGAAGGAGGGCCTGATTTACCTGCGTAAGGATACCTGGTGGTTAAGCAAGCACAATAACCCGACCTTCCTGGTGGGCAGAAAGACGGGTACGACGAGCGCGCAACTGGGCAGTGCTAAAC
>JAGUYX010000024.1 GCA_020061145.1 Anaerolineales bacterium
CCCCGGTATACCTGGCTCAGCCTGGGACTGGTATTTGTCGGGGTCGTATTGATCACCGGCGATGGATTGCTCCAACCGGGGGGAACTTCCCTGACCGGTATCCTGGCCGGGGTGTGTTCCGGGGGCGTGTATGCGCTGGTATTGCTCACCAGCCGCGGTTTACGCCAATCCGTCGGCGGGTTCACCCAGGCGATCTGGACTGCGGGGATATCCTCCCTGGCGCTGCTCCCCTGGGCATTGTATGCCTCTCCATTGGCGATTCAGGCCAACCTGATCTATCTGATCCCCGCCGGGATAATTTCCCTGGGGATTTCCACACTTTTATATTTCCTGGCGTTGGGGCGCACCCGGGCCCAGATCGTGAGTGTGGTGGCGATCCTGGAGCCGGTATTTGGCGCCTTGATTGGCGTGTTTTTCCTGGGAGAATTTTTCACCCTGCCGGGGTTGATCGGGTGTGTGCTGGTGCTGGGGGGTATTTACCTGATCACCCGCTGAGCCGATCAGCCGGGACGCACCGCGTTGAGAAAATCCGCCAGCAAGCCATAAGCGGTGGTTTCCGGCCCGGGGTTCTCTTCCACGATGGATAACGGGCCGAGCACATCCGTATGGAACTCCACGATACTGGAGGTATTCTGGACGGCGTACAGGGGCGAGGTGATGGGCACCCGCTCGGGCGCCACCCGGGCCATAACGCCATCCCCCTCACGCTGCGCCATACACACCAGTTTCCACCGCTGACCAGCCTGCACCGCCTGTTGAATTTTCTCCGGGGTAATTTCCCGGATCCCGGTGCGTTCCACCTGGTCGGGCTTCAGCGGGATGCCCATCAATACCGTGACCAGCGCAGCGACTTTAATGGCGGCGTCCCAACCATCCACATCCCCACTGGGGTCGGTTTCAGCCACACCGACCTGCTGGGCGTAAGCTACGGCCTGTGCAAACGATTCGCCCTGTTCCATACGCGTCAGGATCAGGTTGGTGGTCGAGTTTAATATCCCGCGAAAGGAAAGTAACCGGGCTGCCGGCAGCGCCGACCGGAAGAGCGAAAAAATCGGCGCGCCATCCATCACCGTGGACTCGAAAAAGAAAGACCGGTTGGCGCGGGCTGCCAACTCGCTCAATTCCCGGTAAGCGTGCACCACCGGGCCTTTGTTGGCTGTCAGGGCGTGTTTACCGCTCTCCAGAGCCGCCCGCAAATGGCTGATTGCCGGCTCGCCCGTCTGGTAATTCACCGGGGAATTCTCAAACAGGACATCGCCGGGGCATGCCTGAATGAACTTAACCCCATCCTCTGCTGGCGAAACCGAGATTGCGTCCAAATTACCCCCGGACTGCATGATTTCCAGCGCCTTTTCCAGGTCGAGGCCCTCCGGGTTGATCGCGCGCCCGTGCCTGCCGGTGGTTATTCCGGTGACGCTGAAGGTCAGGTCAAATTGGCTTTCCAGCTCCGGGCGTTTACGCAAAAGCAGGCGCGCCAGCGCCTGGCCGACATTGCCAAAACCGATGAAAATTAACCTGTGGTGGGTCATTTGATCGTTCCTTGAAGAGTTTTCAGAGTGGAGGCCAGGGAGTTACCCGGCGGTCGGAAGGGGGGCCGGGAAAGTTTTCCAGCCTGCTGAGCCATTCAGCGCGCAGGGTCAACTGGGCGATTTCCGCCGGGCTGAGATGATCTGCCAGCCGGTGGGGCAAATCCTTTTCCGAGGTCAGGCGAAAATACAATTGTCTCAAATCCTCGCGCAACCCGGCGGGCACCGGTTCATCACAAAAATCCCAGATCACCGTGCGCAGTTTGTCTTCCGTATGAAAGCAGATGCCATGATCGATCAACCAGATGTGGCTGCGGGCATCCACGAGCACGTGGCTGGCCTTACGGTCGGCATTGTTGATCAGATAATCGAATAACACCACCGGGCGTAAACGCTGGCGATCCTGAGGCGAAAAGGTGAAGTAATGATAATCCGGGTCGTGCTCGATAAATAACTGCAGCGAGCCGGAACCCGCCGGCCCATCGCGGCGATACACGGTGAGCGGCACCAGCTCCCAACTTAAGGCTTCACTCACCAGGTAGGCGGCTACTTCCCGGTGAGCCAGGGACTTGCGCGGAAAATCCCATAATGGGCGTTCTCCCCGCGCCGGTTTGTAGACGGCGCGTACGCTTTCGCCGGCGTATTTTACATCGACCAAAAATGTATAATTGGAGCCCCACAGAAATTCGCCCTGGAGCTCGATCTCTCCGTGGGTGAAGATGTCTTCCAGTTCAGAGTCGGGAGCGGACACGATGGGTATTCCGCGCTTCAAAATTATGGCAAGGGTCAGGCTTTGTGCCCGTTGCGTTTGGGGCAGAAATGACCTTCCGGATCCATAGGCTGCCCGCATTGGGGGCACAACGGCCGCCCACGTGACGCCAATTCGAGACCCCATTGAGATAAGGCGCGCACCTGGTCACGCGTGCACCAGAAACGCACCACGGCGGATTCTTCGTCCGTTTCGGTATCCGATGGAGTTTCCCGGGCGATCAGCACCACCCGGTCGCTTTCGGCATCATAACCCAGCCCCAGCTCGCTCACCCGGAACCGGGGGTCCACCGGCGGATGAATGTGCATATTCGCCTCGTCATACGCCCCGGAGGCATCCGGCAGGTGAGGGAATTTCTGGGCGACTTCTGCCAGAAATTGCTCCACGCCAATCGCCAGCGATTGGATCTGGAATTTTTCCACAATCAAGGTGACGGTTTGGTTCCCCGACCAGCCCTGAAGGTAAAACACGCGTTTTCCGGGTTGCCCGATGGCATCCGTGGTGATGTGGTCAACGGGGTTCAGGTCGATTTCTTGTGGCGACATACTCTCTTCCCCTCCGGGGAGGCAGGTTACGGGTAACTTTGGTTACGGGTAACCCAGGTTACGG
>JAGUYX010000281.1 GCA_020061145.1 Anaerolineales bacterium
GGCACACCCCAGCCGCGCGGACGCGGCCATTTTGCCAGCGATCTGTTCGGTGTGATCGGTGATCGAACCATGCGTAGTGGGGTATTGGCAGGCTTCCTATCGCAAAAACAACACTTTGGTTCTATAGAATCCTTTCTCGATCCATTTGCGCCGGCGTTACGCATGTGGGCCAATGGGGATGGCGCCCACCTGTACCCGGGCGACAGTATGGAAACAGATTGGGCTTGCCTGAGTTTTTTGCATCTGGATACACCCGATCCCATGGAGCCATACCTGGAGGCGGTCGCACGCGAACATGAGCTGAATATCCAATCTGGAATATCGCCCGATCCCAATATCCCGGTGGGTTGGTGCTCCTGGTATCGCTATTTCCAGGATATTTCCCCGGAGGTGATCCTCAAAAATGCTGCTGCTGCGCTCCAGCTCCAGCCAGACCTGCCGCTGGAGCTGTTTCAGATCGATGATGGGTATCAGGACCAGGTGGGAGACTGGCTGAGCTTCAACCAGGAATTTTCCAACGGCATAAAACCAATCGCCGAATCGCTTCGCCGCAATGGGCAAATACCTGGGATCTGGCTGGCGCCTTTTATCGTCCACCCCGGATCGCGGCTGGCGCGCGAACATCCCAACTGGTTACTGCATACCCCACACGGTCGCCGGGTAAATGCCGGCTTTGGCTGGAATCGCCTGACGAACGCGCTGGATCTCAGCCACCCGGAAGCCCTGGATTATGTCCGGCAGGTTATTCACACCGCCGTACATGAATGGGGGTTCCCCTACTTGAAGCTGGATTTTTTATATGCCGGAGCGTTAGGTGGTCAATATCACGACCCGACACGTACCCGGGCGCAGATTTTCCGTCAGGCTTTGCAGGAAATCCGTACGGCTGCCGGAACTGAGACAACCCTGGTGGGCTGTGGATGTCCCCTTGGTCCGGCTATCGGTATTATGGATATAATGCGTATTGGGGCGGATGTGGCGCCAAACTGGCATCCACGTTATTTGAATATCGGTTTTTTATTCAATTCCGAACCCGATTTTCCGTCTGCCCGGAATGCCATTCACAATACTCTGACGCGCGCCTCACTCCACAAGCGCTGGTGGATCAACGACCCGGATTGTTTGATCCTGCGCCCAGGAGCAAACCTGACGCGGGTAGAAAAACAAACCCTGGCAACGGTTATCGCCCTGAGCGGAGGCTCATTACTGCTTTCCGACGACCTGACATCCCTGGCAGACGAGGAGCTACACATCGCCCGGGTCCTGTTGCCCTTGATCGGGCAGCGTCCCCATGTGTTAGACTGGTTCGATAAAACCACACCCACCCGCCTGCAACTGGATCTCTCTGGCCCACAGGGGAAATGGCACCTGTTAGGTTTATTTAATTGGGAGGATCAACCAGGCGACCTGGCTGTACATCTCGAGGATTTCTACCTGGATGTTCGCCAAACCTACCTGGCGCGAGAATTTTGGAGTGGGGAGCTGCGCCTGTTCAACAAGCCAGCGTTTACCTGGCAAAACATCCCGGCGCATGGCTGTCTGCTGCTCGCACTGACTCCCTTACGCCCACGCCCGCTTTATACAGGCAGTGATTTGCACATCTCGCAAGGGCTTGAGGTCAAAGCCTGGGATTGGGATTTATCGTCTGGATTCCTGGAGCTGACCCGACCAGGCCAGTCGGAAGGCCAGATCGATTTGTACTTACCCAGCCCTCCGTTGGAGGCGCAATTGAACCGGCAACCTGTGCAATGGAAACATACAGGCAATAACCTCTACCGCTTTGCGGTACGTTTCCAGGACTCCGGACGCCTGCGAATCGCCCTGCAAAAGGAGGACCATTAAATAAACCGGCGAGCAGCCTGCAGGCTGCCCGCCAGGAGATCAAAAAGGGGCTTGCAGATTAATAGCGCAACAAAGCGCCAATCGACCCGGCTTCGGTTAATGACGGGAGGTCCCGCACGATTTGGACATCCCCTCCGGACTTCATCACTTCGGTGACTGCCAGGTCAACCACGTCGTTGATCTTCTCAAACTCGCTGCCACAGAAGGGGCAGGATTCAGACTGGTTTACAGTTAAGTAACCGCAACCATGGCAAAGATAACCTGTCGAGCAATACCCATCCTGGACGACCAGATTCATCACGCGCCCCTCTTTTACGGCCTCCAGGGTATCCTTCAATCCCACGCACCCTTCGCGTCCTTTGGCTGCTGCAGTGATGATAGTATTGATCAGTTCGGCCTCCTGACGGCGTTCCTGCTCCTCGATAATTTCCAACGCTCTATCGAACACCTCGGTTTTCGAGGCTGTCATACTAAGAGGGAGAACGCCAACAACCAGGCTTTGCCAGGTTTTGGGTAATTGAGCACGAAACATCGAGGTGTTTTCTTCGGTACCGGCCAGAATGATCCGCCGGGCGCGGTGTTCACTGAAATAGTGGGCAGCAAAATCAGCGGCTTCCTTCATGTTACGTTCCGCCACCTCTTCGGCGTAGTTGGTTTGCCCGGCAACGCCGCCCCTGCGCCCCGGGTATTGTGAGGCGCCGCCGCGTTTCGTGTGCCTGACTTCTTCTCCCAACAAGCCATCTGTTTCTACGAGCTCGCCCATGTGATAATAAAAAAGCCGGGTGCCTTGTTTATCCACCAGAGCTACGGCGTAGCCGCTGTAATTATCCAGTAAATCCGCCAGCGGTTTTACATGGGGCGAGGGGGCTATGCGCACACGTTCGCGCACCGGGACTGCCAGGCTGTATGCCCGGAAAAAATTATCCGCGGCGCAGGAAAAGAAGGCAATACTGCGCCCGCTCCAATCGTATTCACTTTGTATATAATTCCAAATTGCGGTTGTATCCTCCGTCAGGTCCACCGATTTCAGCATGGTGCGTAAGCGTAGCTTGTAGGCTTCCGCATTGCCCTGTGCCGGGTCGGTATTTAAATAGACACTCAGAACCGGATTTTCTGAGCTATAGGACAATAATTCGCGCATTTCTTCCGGGGAAATCATACCGCGCTCCTCTCTTTCCCAAAGAACTTCACCGGCGGAAAACAGAACCTCTACCCGTTTTCCGCCGGGTTACGAAACCCAATGGAGTTATGGACGGCGGCCTAGAACAACTTCGATGGTGCGTTCATTCCCATTTCGCAGAACGGTCAATTCTACGGTGTCGCCTGGGTTTTTGTTATTGAACAGGTAAGCAATCAAATCGCCAAATACCCGTAATTCCTGTCCATCCGCAGCGATGATCAGATCGCCCACCCGTACTCCGGCCTCGGCAGATGGACCACCCGAAGTTACCTCGGTCACGTAGACGCCTGAAGCCCGGGGAAGCCCTTCCCGTTCCTGAATTGCCAGGGTGATCTCGGGTACGGCAGAGATACCCAGATATGGATAATCATAGTGCCCTTCGGTAATTAACACCGGAACGACCCGTTTGACAATGTTTACTGAAACTGCGAAGCCAATGCCGGAATTGGTCGGCTCACCCTGTAAAGTGAAGTTATTGGTGCGTATGGCCCGATTGACGCCAATCACCTCTCCCTCCAGGTTCAACAACGGACCGCCTGAATTGCCGGGGTTGATGGCTGCATCAGTCTGGATCACATCGCCTGCGGTGAAATTCAAACCGCCGGGCGCTTCACGCAAAGAGTCCAGCGTGCGCCCGATCCCGGACACAATACCGGTTGTCATCGTACCGCTCAGACCGAAGGGGTTACCGATCGCCACCACGGTCTGGCCCACTCGCAACTGAGCCGAGTCGCCCAGCGGCAAGGGGAAAAGCTCATCTTCTGGGGCATCCACCTTTACCACTGCCAGATCGGAATCCAGGTCGGTTCCCAACACTTCGCCATAGACTTTAAATCCGGAAGGGAAATCCACTTCTACCTGTGTGGCGCCTTCTACCACGTGAAAATTGGTGACGATGTGCCCTTCTTTGTCGAGCACAAACCCGGAACCCTGCCCGGCTCCTGCATCGGTGACCACCTGAATCGAAACCACGCCACGGTTCACGCGCTCATACAATCCGGTCAGGGTTTCATCCAGGGGAGACACAACCGGTGCGCCTACGGACTGCTCTACTTCCACCGGCTGGGTGACCACCTCCGTTTCTGGTATGGCGGGAGGGGTGACCTGGTCAGTTGCCTGGTTTAGTACAACCTGGCAAGCCAGGCTGGATAATGTCAAAATCGCTACCAGCAGTAAGACTACGCTGAAAGGACGTTTCATTGGTAAAAAAGCTCCTTCTTGTTCATTCCGCTTGCTCGCCTGAAACCAGGCTGGCTATTCCTCAAGACCTCTGCCGGTAAAAACGGCTTCTTGTCACTGGCAGTCTGTCGACTTCCAGGGTAATTCCAGGGTAATCAAATTGAGAGTTTATTTTACTTTACAGGAGACATTCAGGCCTTTTCCAGTCTGGCCAGTTCTTCAAACAATTGACGCTGGCGATCCGTCAATCCAGCGGGTACCTTTACGTTCACTGTCACATACAGGTTGCCGCGTCGATCCGGGTTCTTAATCTGGGGCATACCACGCCCGGATAAACGAAAACGTTGCCCGGGCTGCGTACCCGCCGGAATGGATAAAACCACGGTTCCACTCAGGGTGTTTACTTTTACTTCCCCGCCCAAAACTGCCGTGTAAAGATCAACGGTGACTTCTGTGTACAGATCATCGCCTTTTCTCTGTATACCCGGCTCATCAAGGACATTTATTACTAAATACAGGTCGCCTGATTTCCCGGCTGAACCCGGCTGCCCGGCGCCTGATACGCGCACACGCGTCCCGCTACGCGCTCCTGGAGGTATTTTTACTTCCAGGCGCCGCCCATCCAGTTGTATAACCCGCGTGGCGCCTTCATACGCCTCGCGCAGGCTGATATCGACTGTTTGTTTGATATCACCGGCCTGCGCCTGGCGTGTATAACGACCGAATCCACCCGGCGAGGGTTCACCAAACCCACCTGCGCCGCCTCCGCCGAAAATCTGGCGAAAAAATTCTGAAAAACTACCACCCAGCAGGTCTTCCAGGTTTACAGATTCCATGCGCACGCCGCCCGGCGAGCCGCCCACCGACCAGGCATCCCAGTTGAAACCTCCCGGTTGCCCACCGGTGCGCGCGTAACGACTGTAAGCCTCGCCAAGTTGATCGTAATGAGAACGCTTCTTGGGATCGCTCAATACCTGGTAAGCTTCGTTGATTTCTTTAAATTTATCTTCGGCGCTGCTATCTCCGGGATTCCGGTCCGGATGGTATTTGAGCGCCAGCTTGCGATAAGCGCGCTTGATTTCGTCGTCAGAGGCGTTTCGTTTAACCCCTAAAATTTTATAATAATCTTTATATTCCATAGACAAATGTTTTTTTAACGCCCGGAATGAGAATGGGGGATTTTCGGGCAGGGTTTCTCTAACATTCTTTTGTTGATTTCATTGTATGACGTAATCTCTTTCCCCGTCAAGTTCAACCGGGGGCTTTTTATACAACTCTAACCCATAAATCCCTTTTTCTGAATTACGCCAAATCCTAAACAGGCTTTGTTTTCCCTTCCCGTAAACCTACGCTTTTTGGAATCTTACTCGCGATGATATTCCTATGACAATCGAACGTGAAAAGATCATGATTGTCGAAAATAATCAAGAAATCAGCCGTTTCCCGGTATAGCAAGCCTTACGACCTCTTGGTTTAGCGCTTACCCTGAAGAGTTGCGCAGGTTTAAGATCTCCGTGCCGGGTAAATCTGCATTGGCGGTCCCGGTCAAGGAGAACAAAGAAGTAATCGGTTTGCTGGTGGCAGTCCGAATATCGGACGGACCTTTTACCACCGCCAACCAGCGGTTACTGGAAGCTATTTACGATTATGCCTCCGTCTCTTTGATTCAGCAACGCAAGTTGCGCTCGCTGGATAACCAGTTACACACCAGGTAAACCGTCTCCGATCAGGCGCAAATTCTGGCTCGTATCCATTCCGAATTGCTGGATAAGACCCGCAGCGGAATGCATCAACTGCAACACAGACTACAGGAACACCTGAAAGGGTTACGGAACCCACCTCAGATGCTTTCACTGAATCTTGCCGAACGCCTGCGGAATGCCACCCTCTACCTGCAGCAGATGGGTCGATTGCTGGCTTTGCTTCCTCAGCAGGCAGTTCGATCGGAGGAATTGCCAGCCCCCAATTTTACGGACATGGTGAGTGAATGCGCGAGTCACATCGAGCCGCTGGCAAACCATGAGCGGACAAAAACCTCCTGTGTGTTTCCCGAGGTGCCGGTTCTGGTTTCGATCGAACCTTATATTTTGCGCGCAATGCGCTACGGTCTGTTCGTTCATGCTTTGAAATACAGCCCTCCAGACAGCCAGATTTCGATCCGGATGGTCAGCACAGGGTTGGAGACGATCCAGCTACAGGTACAGGATCAGGGAACGGCTATCAATGATATCGACTCCGGGCAGGTAGACCTTAACGATGACCCGGTACAACCTGCTGAGAGAGCTTCCGCCGGGAATTCATTTTCCGCCTTTGCCGCTATCGGTCTGCCGACAATCAAATATATCCTGGGCAATAATAATGGTAAGATATGGATTGAGCATACCCCTGGAAGAGGGAACACCATTACATTGATGCTCCCTATCCAGCGGTGATCCCAGATAAGGGGCTGACAATCCGGTTTCATGGCTGCAAAACAGGTTTTATTACTCTTCAAAGACCAGGCCTTACAGGACGTTATCGCCAGGGCAGTGTTACAACCGGCTGGATATCGGGTTCACAATAGCTCGAGCGCTGAAACAGCCGTGCAACTGGCGCGCAAAATTCTGCCTCACTGCATCTTGTTAGAAGCAAAACTGGATGAGCCAGATTTTCCTTTAATCCGGCAACTGAAGCGCCAACATCCAGCCACCCCATTGTTATTATTCACCACTCAAATTACCCTGGAGAAAAGTCTGGCGGCCTTGCGCGCCGGGGCAGATGATATTCTCACTCCACCCATGAAGACCCAGGTCGTACTTCAGGCAGTGCAGGCTGCCCTCACCCGCCAGGAAGAATTCCAGGATTGGACGACGCTGGAAACCCGGCGGAATACACAGTCATTACAACGAAGATTGGACGAGCTGGACGCGCTCAGCCGGGTTGGGCGCAGTGTTACCGCCTCGCTGGATATCGACAGCATCCTCTCAACGGTTGTAGAATCGGCTGTCGAGCTGACCGGCGCAGATGAAGGCAGCCTGTTATTGCTTGACCGAGAATCGGGAGAACTGTATATCCGCGCGGCGAAAAATATTGGCGAGGAGATTGCCCATACTTTTCGTATGCCAGTGGATGATTCTCTCGCTGGAGAAGTGATCCGCAGTGGAGAGCCCCTGCTTTACAGCGGAGATAGCCCGCAGAAGATCCAGACTGCTTATTTTGTCCAGAGCCTGATGTATGTGCCCTTGCGCTCACATTCCGAAACGATCGGCGTCCTCAGTATTCACAATCGCCAGAAAAAAGACCCGTTTTCCGAAAGCCAGTTAACCCTGGTCTCCGCCATCGCTGATTATGCCGCAATCGCGATCGAAAATGCGCGCCTGTTCGATAATACGGAAGTAGAACGCCGCAAGTTAAACGCCATCCTGACCAAGGTGGTGGATGGCGTGATTGTGGTGGATCACGAGCAAAACCTGCTGCTGATGAACCCGACTGCGTGCGCAGCCTTTAATGTGCAGAGCGAAGTCGCCGCCGGTCAGAAAATCAACCAGCTGGTGCATCACCCTGACCTGTTACGAATATTCGATCTCAAACCGTCCTTTTTTCCGCTCCGGCGCGAGGTTGTGCTGGAAGATGGTCGAGTTTTCAATATCCAGGCAACAGACATCCCAGAAGTAGGCCTGGTGCTCACCATGCAGGACATTACCCAGATTAAAGAAATGGATCGCTTAAAAAGCGATTTTGTCAACGCAGTATCCCATGATTTGCGCTCTCCACTGACCGCCATCATGGGTTATGTGGAGTTGCTTGAACGGGTTGGCCCATTGAATGAGACTCAACGTGAATTTATCCAGCGGGTGACACTCAGCGTGCAGAATGTGACCGGTCTGATCAATGAGCTCCTGGATCTGGGACGAATCGAAGCGGGGTTCGATACGCAAAAGGAAATGTTTGCCCTAGAGCACCTGGTAAACCTCACCATTGAAGAGCTACGTGAACTGGCCGAGAGTAAAAACCAGGCACTGATAGTAGAAATTGCTCCCAATCTGCCCCCCATTTACGCCAGTCCGACCAGAATTCAGCAAGTATTAAACAACCTGATCGGAAATGCGATTAAATACACTCAGGTAGGGGGCTGGGTGCGGGTTAATTTGCACACCGAAGATCGCCAGTTTATTCTGCAGGTCAGCGACAACGGGCCGGGTATTCCCGTTTCCGAACAACCCTACATTTTTGACCGCTTTTATCGCGCCACCAATGCCACCCAGGCTACCGGTACGGGTCTGGGGCTGGCAATCGTTAAATCGATTGTAGAGAACCATCAGGGGCGCATCTGGGTTGATTCAGTTCCCGGGCAAGGTGCAACTTTCACGGTGGTTCTATCGCAAAAAAAACCACCGGAAAAACCTCTTTCCCGGCAACCCGAGCAATGGGAAAAAGCCAGTCTTGAATAACCACCCTGCACCTCCCCCGATTGTTCCCCCTCATCCCGGAAGGCTGATGTTTCTATTTTATGCTGGCGTAATAGTCGCACAGGTCTTGCAGGGGGCACACTTCACAACGGGGGGTTCGCGCCACACAAATTTCCCGACCCAGACGAATGATATTCAGGTGTGCGGTGTAATATGTTTCAGGCGGTAATTGCTGCTCAAGATGCACATGCGCCTGTTCCACATTCATCCCGGCAGGACGCAATCCCAACCTGCCGGTGACCCGATAGATATGTGTGTCCACGGGAAAAGCGGGCATTTCCAACGCAAATTGCATCACAATAGCAGCGGTTTTCGGTCCCACACCAGTAAATTTCAGTAACCACTGGCGTACCTCCTCGGGGCGCATCTGCCGTAGAAATTCAAGATCCAGACTGCCTCGCTCGTCTGTGATTTGACGCAATACCTGCTGAATGCGGGGTCCTTTCTGATTTGCCAGACCCGCCGGGCGAATGGTTTCTATCACCTTGTCAGTTGGGGCATCCCGCACTGCTTCCCAGGTCGGAAAACGCGCACGCAAAGCTCCAAAGGCGCGATCGCGGTTGGTATCATTGGTGTTCTGGGAAAGAATAGTGGAAACCAGCTCATCCAGCGCCGGGAGGGGATTGCGCCAATCTGGCTCACCGTAGAAATCCAGGAGGCGCTGGTGGACTTGCAAGGCACGATTCATAGAAGGATCAGAGGCGAGGAAGCGCAGGCTCTTGACGATAAGTCAGCGAAAATACCGGCCGCGACTCGCCCACGGTTAATTTGCGCCAGTTATACAACCAGGAAGCCGGCCCAAAGCTTTGCATAACCTTTAACTCTGCTTCATCCAGCGCGCCCAGCTGGCGTAATACTTCCAACACCACCGCAGGACGGGCACGTCCGCGCGGGTCTCCATCAGCAATTTTGACCGCCACACCCAGGGCAGGCGAGTCCTTGCTTAATACACCGGGAGGAATACCAACCGCCTGGTAACCTTCAGCCCCACCTTTAGTCAGCAATCTTCCCCCAGTTGCCTGCATCAGCAGAGTATCAAAACGCCCAGGGCCGGCAATCATTTCCGGATGAGAAGTCATCGCCTGAACTATGGTCCGGCAGGCATTTGCGCGCTCTTCAGGCAGGTCAATCGGGTCCATCAGGCGAGCAAACCCCTGGGCCGCATGTTGTATCGGCAGGGCAAAATTAGGCGCGGAACAGCCATCGATGCCAAGCTCAATCTCTTCCATGGGGTAAGCACACATCTCTGCGATTACCTGCAAAATCAACTGCTGAACGGGGTGGATAGGGTCAATATAATGATCTACAGGCCAGTTTTTGAGACGCGCCAGCGCCAGCATTCCGCTATGCTTCCCAGAGCAATTATTATGGTTGGGTGTGGGGGATTCTCCTCGCTTGCGCAAGGCTTCCGCCGCATTCTCATCCGTGGGTGGGTGTATACCGCACATCAAGTCCAGCTCGCCCACACCGGCTTTCTCCTGAATGGCGTTTGCCAGAGACGTGTGCGTTTCCGTGCCGCTATGCGAGGCACACATCAAAGCCAGTTCTGCGAGGCTAAACCCAAAGTGTTTCATCCCACCAGCTTCAACCAGGGGCAGAACCTGGAAAGGCTTGGCCGACGAGCGCATGTAGGTGACCAGCTCAGGATCGCCGCAGGAGGCATATAACTCGCCATCTTTCGTTACCACAGCAACTGCGCCAGAATGGATTGATTCAACGATTTCGCCACGGGTTAATTCAATTACCGGTTCGTATTGGGCGGGACTGGTCAGGCGTGTCATCGTATTTCTTCTTCCACGATTTCATCCACGTCTGGCTGGATGTAACGAGTGTAATAACGCTCCAGCCCAAAGATCAGGCGTTGCTGGTATAGCTCCTGGCGGGAAACGGAAGTTTCATACTCGCTCATCAGGCCAGGAACCATTTTATACACTTCATCAACCGGGGCGCTTTTTTCCCACAGTGAGGTCAATTTCTTGTCGATTTTCTTTAGCATGTTTTTTAAAGAGCGAATTTGTTCTGGAGTAGTCAGCCCGCCCCTGCCGCTAACGATCATGTAATTCCGGAAGCGGGACGAAAGCAGAATATCCAGGGTTTCCAACCAGACCGGTATATCGGCATCCGCCAGAAATGGCGGCTGATCGACGACCAGCGCATCTCCTACGAAAACCACCTGCTCTTCAGGGATCACGATCCAACTGGCGCCCGGCGCAGGACCGGGGTGATATTCCAGAAAAACCTCAAGTTCACCCCAATGAAACTGGATTCCATCCGTGAAGGTGATATCGGGTAAAGCCCAGCGACTGCTGCCCAGATCCAGGCAGGTTTCCCATTCTGCACCCACTTCTGTATTCTGACCTTTAAAGGTAGGTGGGCGGTTACGGAAAATCTGTTCGCAACGTTCATGCATGATGACCGGACATTCCAGGGAACGTGATCCAATTGTCCGGTCGGGATGTGCATCCAGGTTGACCAGAATCTTATCCATGTTGCTGCCGCGGTTGAACAGGGCTGCTCTCCAGGAACGCGCATCTTCCGGCCTCAATGGCGCATCTACCAGGATGGTGCCTCGGGGTAGCTTGATTGCTCCCAGGGTCACTCCGGGAAAAGCCGTCTCAAAATATATACCGTGAGCGATTTCTTGCATACGTTTAATTTCCCATCGCTAGAGTTTTCAGTGCCATGCAAGCGAAAAAATTCTGCACAGTTCATGCCTTGCCCGGCGGTAAGGTGGATTCAGATTGCATGGATTCGGGTTGAGTTAGCCGGACAACCGGCAGAGTAAAGGAAAATTTCGAGCCTTTTCCAGGTCCGCTGTCAACCCAGATGCGCCCACCATGACCCTCGACAGCCAGGCGGCAGAAGGTAAGTCCCAACCCAAGTCCCTGGCTGTTATCGTCAGGATTTCGCACCCGGCTGAATTTATCAAATATATTTGGTTGTTCGGAAAGCGGGATACCGCGCCCGTTGTCCTCCACCCACACTTCCACCCAGTCTCCTATAGCGCGAGCACCGACCTGGATCGAACCCCCAGAAGGAGTGTATTTCACCGAATTTTCCAACAGGTTGATCAATACGCGCCGGATCATGTCCGCGTCGACAACCACTGCCGGTAACTCTTCCGGGAGGGATATTTTCATTTCCTGATTTTTTGAAGCCAGAACCAGATCCACCGCCTCCACCGCGTCACGAACGAGTTCGGGCAGGTTAATCGGTCCCTGGGGCTGTACAGGCTGCCCGGAATTGAGCCGGTTCACGTCCAGCAATGAATTGGTCAACCTCTGGATACGCTCGGTGGAACGCTGAGCGATTTTCAAAATAGACCGGGAGGATTCGTCGTCCACATCGGTCAGCATATTCTTTAATACATCCAGGCTGGAGACCACATTCGCCAATGGCGAGCGCAGATCATGATAAACCATGGCGATGAGGTCGTCGCGTAAACGATCCAGATTCTTACGCTCAGTGATATCCCTCAGGATCCATTGTAGATGTACGACCCCATCTATATCCACCGGCCGTGTGTAAACCTGGATGGGAATCTGCCCGGATCTGGCGGCTAAAACCGATTCATAGGTGATCGTTTCATCCGCGAGTTTCAGTTTTTCCAGATGATCCCCCAATTTGTGGCTTTCCTGGCGATGCAGATCGGTAATGCGCAGCCTCGCCAATTCTGAACCGCTATAACCTGTGGTGTCCTCTGCTCGCCGATTGGCTTCCAGAATATTCCCATCCAAATCCGTGATAAAAATGGGGTCGATGCTGTCTTCAAAAAGCTCGCGATAACGCCGGTGGGCGAGTTGTTGGCTTTCGTAAAGCTGGGCATGGCGGATGGCCGTACCTGCCAGGTTGCCTATGCCGGTTAATACCAGTAAGGCATCCGGATCAAACACGCCGCTGGTAGGGTTGATTGCTTCCAGTACGCCGATCACTTCTCCACGCAAGCGAATGGGGGCGCAGGCAATTGCCCGCGTGGTATATCCGGTGCGACGATCTGTTTCAGGATCAAAACGATGATCGTTCTGCACCAGCGGCACCACCACCCCGCGACCTTCGCGCACCACCCAGCCGGCGACACCCTGGCCGATATCTAACTCTGTCCCGATAACCTCATCGCCTACCCAGCCGGTAGCAGCTTTAAATACAATTTTTTGGGATTGCTGGTCGATTAACGCCAGTGAGGCGGCCTGTACTCTCAGCGCCTGCTCGATTTGTTCCATAATGCGGCTGAATACTTCTTCCAGGCTGAGGGTGGCATTGATCACTGCCGCAGTTTCCGCCAGAGCGGTCATGACCCGCGCCTGGCGCTGGCTGTCAGCATACAGGCGGGCATTGAGCACGGCAATCCCGGCCTGGTCGGCAATCGCCTGCACCAGTTCCAGGTGATCCATGCCGAAAAAGCCGGTCTGGGGATGAACCAGGGTGATAACCCCGACGATTTTTTCACGTGCCAGCAGGGGCGCAGAAACCGCTGATTTTGGGCCAGTGCGATCCTCGGCATCGTCCGGTCTGAGAACCCAGCGTTTATCTCGGCTGGTATCCGTAACTACGGCTGCCTGGCGATTATCGATTACCCAGCCAGCCAGGCCGCGTTCCAGCGTCACACGGAGCTGGTGTGTGGTCTGTTCGTGAAGCTGCACCCCGTGAATGATCGCCGAATCTACCGGCTGCCCACGATCATCCAGTACGATAATACTGCCGCTCATGGCGCCTACATGTTTCATCGCCAAAAACAGGACCCGTTGCAGCACAGTGCGCAGATCCAGCGCCGTCGCCAGTTCACGGCTGATATGATACAGCGTTTCGAGGGTGGCTCGCGTGTTTTGAATCTCGACCGTTTTCTCAGTCATGGGCCCGGTTCTTCAACTCTATGAGGGGGAAACTTCCCGGTTTGAGTATAGCATAAGTGCACCGGTCGATGCCGAATGCCTCAGATTGGCAAGGCCTGGAGCACTGGCAGATCGAGTAAAAAGACCTCCAGCACCAGGCGCGTGTTGGCGTTGCCATCCAGTGCAAACAAGGCTTCTTCAATACGGGATACCATCTGGCGCGCCTCTTTGAGACTCAATCGCTCTGCCAGCAGGCGTACCTGCGCCTCCCGATCCACATTGGTCAGAGGTACTGCCGCGCCGCCACTAACCAGCAATACATCTCTCCAGAATGTAAGCCAGATGCCAAACAACAGGCGTAGAGCCGCGCGATCCCGCGACTGGCTTTCCGCATAGGAAAACCGCTCCACACGGTTGGCCGGTAACAAACGCATCAAATCATCCAACCAGCGTTCGCGCCGGTCAAGAAAATCCCCGTCCTGGTGCAGCCGCACGGCGTAACCGATTCTGCCGTTCGCCAGATGCGCCAGCAAAGTGGCCTGCTCCGGTGGAATACCCCAACGTTCCTGCAGCCCTTGCATTGCCAGAGCCAGCGGCAACGGGCGTAAACGCAGTACCTCACAGCGAGAAACAATCGTTTCCAGCAGGCGCTCAGCATTCTCAGCAGTCAGGATAAAGATCACCCGCGCCGGCGGTTCTTCCAGCATTTTCAGCAGGGCATTGGCTGCGCTGGGATGGGCTTCTTCGAAGCGCAATAACAAAGCTACCCGGTAAGCTGCTTCGTAAGGTGCCAGGGACAGCTGACGCTGCAGTTCTCGCACCTGGTCTACCTTCAACGTACCCCCGATCTCCTCTGCCTGAACCACGCTCAAATCCGGGTGCTGCATCCGCTCGATCAGGCGGCAGTTACGGCAGGTGAAACACGGTTCGCCAGGGACAACTGGCGTAAGGCAGTTGAGCGCCGCCCCCAGGCGTAAACCCAGGGTGCGCTTTCCGACACCCTCTGGCCCGGTGATCAGGTAGGCGTGCCCGGGTTGGGAGCGCTGCAGTTTACCCCGCAGCATTTCCACCGCCCATTCATGCCCCAGCAAATTCCAGTTCATGTTGTTGACGATACCTTTTCGTCCTCGTGCAGGTTTGCCCATTCGTTTAACAAGGTTTCCAGTTCCTGCTGGATCCGCTGATAACGTTCACCCAATGCCTGTACCCGCATCATATCCGCCGGTGGGTTTTCGAGCTGCCGGGAAAGCCCGTCGAGTTCACTCTCCAACCTGGAAATCTGTGTCTCCAGGGCAGACAGACGCGTTTGGCGCCGGCGCTCTTCTGCCAGTAGACGATTACGCTGGCGCGACTGCCGGGTATAGTCATCCCGCGTGGCGGTGTTTTTCTCAACCTCCGCCCTCTCGAACTCACGTTTTTGTTGTTTTTCCTGCTGGAACAGGGAATAACTCCCCAAAAAGACGGTCAGTGATTCTTCCTGCGGGTCTACTTCCCAGATCTGGGTCGCCAGGGCATTGATTAAATAACGATCATGGGAAACCAGTAGAATCGTACCTTCGAAATCCTGCAGCACAGCCTGTAACACCTCCTGGGAAGGAATATCCAGGTGATAGGTGGGCTCATCCAGTAACAACAGGTTAGCATTGGACAACGCCAGCCGCGCCAGCGCTAACCGGCCGCGCTCACCGCCGGAAAGCATACTGACCTGTTTGAAGACATCCTCTCCACTGAACAAAAACCGCGCCAGATAATCGCGAATTTGCCCGGGGAGCAAATGGGGAGCAGACCTTTCGATTTCCTGCATCAGGGTATTTGCGGGATTCAGGTCTTCGTGAGCCTGAGCAAAATAGCCTACTTCCAGACTGGCGCCCAGACGCACCTCGCCTGCCAGGGGTGGAATCTTTTGCAGGATCGTTTTCAAGAAGGTAGTTTTTCCAGCGCCATTCGGGCCAATCAGGGCAGCACATTCCAGGCGGCGTAATTCCAGGTCGGGCACGGTGAACAAGGGGGTTCCCGGGTATCCGACTAGCAGATCGCGGGTGCGCAGCACCAGGTCGCCACTCCGCTGGCGGGTGGACAGGTTCAGGCGCAAATACTTCGTGCGCCGGTCGGGCAATTTTAATGCCCGCAGGCGACGCTCTGCTTCATCCACGCCCAGCGGGCTGGTCGTGGTGGTTACCTCTTCACTGATTTCCATCCAGGAACGCCCGGTAACCCCGTCGATTCCCACCTGCTCCAATGCCTGGATCATCCGGCTGAGGCGCTTCAGTTTGCCTTTAGCCTGCAAAGTCCGTTGACCGGCGATGTTGCGGCGCACATAGTCCAAATCTTTAAATAGTTGTTCCAAATGGGCTTCAAATTGCTGGCGGCGCAGCTCCCAGCGCGCTTCACGCTGCTCCAGATAGGCGCTGTAATTTCCGCGATATTGTTCCAGGCCGGTTCGGCTCATCTCCCAGATGGCATTACATACCCTGTCCAGAAAATAGCGGTCGTGCGAAACAATCACCGCAGCCCCTTCCCATTGGCTGAGATAACTTTCCAGCCACTCCACCGCGGCGATATCCAGGTGATTGGTGGGTTCGTCCAGGATTAAGAGATCCGGGTTTGAAAGCAATAACCGCGCCAGCACGGCACGGGTACGTTGCCCGCCGGAAAGGTGCATAACCGGCAGGTTATAATCGGCTTCCTCGAAACCCAACCCGCCCAGCACCTGGCGCATCAAAACGGGGTAGGTGTAGCCGCCGCGGTGTTCGAATTCCGCCTGCAAACGCCCATACCGCTCCAAAGCTGCCTCCGCACCCTGGGGTAGAGCCATGGCGCCTTCCAGTTCGGCCAGCTCGACTTCCATCTGGCGCAGCTCGGAAAATACAGACAGGCATTCTTCCCACAGGGTTAACTCCGATTCCAGCACCGATTCCTGGGGCAGATAGCCCAGGCGCAGGGATTTCGCCCGGTGCACCTGCCCGGCGGAGGCCGGTTCCAGTCCAGCCAGGATACGTAACAAGGTGGTTTTTCCGATTCCGTTCGGACCGACGATCGCAATCCGTGCGCGCGGTGGAATGGCAAACGTCAACCCGGTGAACAAATCCAGCGGGCCAAAAAATTTGGTTAGTTGAGTGGCAGAAATCAATGACATAAGCTGCAGGCTACCGGGTTTTGGTGTTGAGGATACGCGGCGGCAGGGTGTGCTCGCATTAATCCTAAAGGCGTTTCCCTGCCGGCAGCGGGAACCCACTGGCCGGTTAATCAGTCTATTATTTTACCGTAATGCTGCCATTCCCGGGTTTTCAGACGCGCCAGAATGCCGCTGGGCCGGGCGTGCTATAATTGCGCTTTACGGTAAAATTCACAAAGGAAGTATTTTGTTTACGCATGGCTGATACAACTATCCGGGCATCGACGCCCACATTGAAAATGAATTGGAAAAAAATTGCACTGCTGGCCGTGTTCGCCCTGGCGGCAGTGATTTTGGGGTTATTTACCTACCACCTGGTACGCGGCCTGGTAGCGAGCTGGACATTAACCGATCTGCCGGGATTTGTCGTACAACCGGTCACCGCCACGTCCACACCCGGAGGCCCCGATGAAACCCAGCCGGCCACCTCGCCCGGCAACTCCGTCCCCGCAGTAGCGACGCCACCCCCCTGGGATGGCACCAGCCGGGTGACATTGCTGGTAATGGGCCTGGATTATCGCGATTGGTCTCAGGGTGAGGGCGCGCCGCGCAGCGACACGATGATTTTGTTGACCATCGATCCGCTATCCAAAACTGCCGGGATATTATCGATCCCGCGCGATCTGTGGGTGAATATCCCCGGATTCGGCTACGGGCGGATCAATACTGCCTATATGTTGGGAGAAGGCAATAATTTGCCGGGCGGCGGCCCCCAATTGGCCATGGATACCGTCGAATCCTTGTTGGGGATCCCGATTGATTATTATGCCCAGATCGATTTTCAGGCTTTCGTCCGGTTTATCGATGAAATCGGCGGGGTTAAGGTGGATGTCCCTGAAGACATTAAAATCGATTTGATCGGGGATGGACATCAGACGATCAAAACACTCAAAGCCGGACGCCAGACGCTGCCCGGCGAGTGGGCGCTGGCTTATGCCCGTAACCGGTATACCGAAGGCGGCGATTTTGACCGCGCCCAACGCCAGCAACAGGTCATTTTTGCTATCCGCGACCGGCTCATCGACCCCAAAATGTTGCCCACCTGGCTGCAAAAAGCTCCGGCGCTGTATAACGAACTATCCAGCGGCATCAACACCAACCTGAACCTCGACCAGGCGCTCCGCCTGGGGATGCTGGCAATCCAGATTCCAGAAGAAAAAATAAAACGCGGGATAATTGGCACGGAACATGTAAACTTTGCCAAAACGCCTGATGGCACGCAGGATGTGCTCAAACCCCTGCCGGAAAAAATCCGCATTTTGCGTGACGAGATTTTTACGGTAGAAGGCCCAATCGGCCCATCCTCCAACGTGGGAGACCTGCTCGAATTGGCAAAGTCTGAAAATGCACGCATCGCGGTCCTGAACGGTACCCTGACCGGTGGTCTGGCCGGCACCACGGCCGATTATTTGCGTGGGCTGGGGTTGAATATCCCGCCGGAGCTGGTTGGAGATGGTGAGCAAAATTTCTACACCACCATTATCGACCATACCGGCAACCCGTATACCTTAAGTTACCTGGTAGAAACGATGGGTATTTCCCCCAACCGCATTTACATTCGCTATGAGGCAGGCAACCCGACCGATGTGGAGTTGATCCTGGGAAGTGACTGGGCAAGCAGCAATCCTTTGCCGTAGTGGGGCGAGTTAAGGAACACATACACGCATATGGCACGTCACCCTCGCAGAAAAAACCCGGCTTTATTCACCTCCCCGACTATGATGCTGGTGCTGGGGGTGATTTTTGGCATCACCCTGTTGATCACCGCCGTGCTGACCTTCATCGTCGTGCGGGATACCGTCCGTTCATGGGGTCGCAACACGGGAGGCGAAACTACCGCGCTGGATATTACACCCCCAGCCACTCCCTTCCCCACCCTGCCCCCGGATACGGTACTGCAATCCGGACCCGGACCAGAGCCGGTCTCCTGGGATGGCAAAAGCCGGATGAATATCCTGTTTATGGGGCTGGATTACCGCGATTGGGCGGTGGGCGAAGGCCCGCCGCGCTCCGATACCATGATCCTGGTGACGATCGACCCGGTCACCAAATCCGCCGGGATGCTGTCCATCCCGCGTGACCTGTGGGTGAATATCCCCGGGTTCAATTATGGCAAGATCAACACCGCCTATTATCTGGGCGAAGCATACCAGACGCCCGGAGGCGGTCCGGCGCTGGCCATGCAGACTGTCGAAAATTTCCTGGGCGTGGAAATTCCCTATTATGCCCAGGTGGACTTCGGCACTTTTGTCCGCATGATCGACGAGATTGGCGGGGTGGTGGTGGACGTGCCGGAGGAAATCCGGATCGACCTGCTGGGGGATGGGCAGGACACGATCAAAACCCTGGAGCCGGGGCGCCAGACGCTGCCCGGCGAGTGGGCGCTGGCGTATGCCCGTAACCGGGATAACGGCGACGGCGATTTTGACCGGGCGCGCCGCCAGCAACAGGTGATCCTGGGCATTCGCGACCGGGTCTTGCGTTTCGATATGCTCCCCACCCTGATCGCCCGTTCACCAGCCCTGTACCGGGAGTTGAGGGAAGGCATCAACACCAACCTGACGTTCGACCAGCTGGTGCGGCTCGCCTGGCTGGGAAAGGATATCCCCCTGGAGTCCATTCACCAGGGCATCATTGGCCCCGACCAGACCGAAATTGGTTATTCGCCTGAAGGACTGTGGATCCTGATCCCCAAGATGGATTTGATCCGGGAAGTGCGCGACGATGTGTTCAGCACCGAAGCCAGCATAGTCCCGGTATCCACCACCGGGGAAGCCAACGTCACCGAGCTGGCCATCCAGGAAAACGCCAGTATCTCATTGCGCAACGGCACCTACGTCCCCGGGCTGGCTTCATCCACCAGCAATTATCTGGATGATCAGGGGTTTAATATTTCCGATGTGAGCAACGCCGATGAGCTCTACGACCTGACCACGCTGATCGATTACACCGGCAACCCCTACACCCTGCAGGTGCTGGCGCAGTTGCTCAACGTCAGCCCGGAGCGCATCATCAACAGCTACGACCCGAACAGCTTTTACGACGTGGCCATCATCCTGGGCTCCGACTGGGCCAATAACAATACTTTGCCGTAGATCGTTTTTTGCTAACAGGAAGCGGCTTTCGCGCTTCCTGTTAGCATTAATTTCCCCCTCCCCGTCTATAATAAAACCATGGATGAGCTGAGCGGCTCGGTGGAGCGCATTACCTATTACAACTCCGAAAACGGCTACAGCGTGGTGCGCCTGCGCCCGGCTCAGCGGCTGGTACGCGGGTTGGGGCGCGATGGGCTGGTGACCGTGGTGGGTAACCTGCCTGAACTCTCGCCGGGAGAGCACGTCCTCCTGCGGGGTGAGTGGGCGCGGCACGCCAAACACGGCGAACAATTCCAGGCGCAGGTCTGTGAGCAAACCCTGCCGGCGACCGTTGCCGGGATTCGCCGTTACCTGGGCTCCGGGCTGATCAAAGGTATCGGCCCCCGGCTGGCCGAGCGTATCGTGGCTGAGTTCGGCGCGGAGACCCTGGAGGTGATCGAACGCCAGCCCGAAAAGCTGCGCGACGTGCCGGATATCGGCCCCAAGCGCGCCGGCCTGATCGTGTCTGCCTGGCAGGAACAAAAACAGGTCAAGGAGATCATGCTCTTCCTGCACAGCCATGGGGTGAGCACCAACCTGGCGATCAAAATCTACAAACAATACGGCAGCCAGGCCTTGCAGGTGGTACAAACCGATCCCTACCGCCTGGCGCAAGATATTTACGGGGTGGGCTTCAAGACCGCCGACCGCCTGGCGCAGGACCTGGGTCTGCCGCCCGAGCACCCTTCCCGCCTGGAAGCCGGGCTGATTTACGCCCTGAGCGTCCATACCGACGAAGGTCACGTGTATGCGCCGCGCCGCGAGCTGGTGCAGCGAGCCGCCGAACTGCTGGAAGCGCCCATGGAACTGGTCGAGGCCGCCCTGCTGCGTTTGCAATCCCAGGAGCGCCTGCGCCTGGAAAAAATCCCTGAAAGACGGTTCCCTGTGGAAAACCACGTGAGTGAACAGGCTCCACCGTACGCTGCTGAGCCGGTGGCCTACCTGCCGCCCCTGTATTATGGCGAGAGCGGACTCTCCGAAAGGCTGCACCAGCTGGCGAGCAGCCTGCCCACA
The DNA here is from genome assembly GCA_020061145.1 of Anaerolineales bacterium. GTDB lineage: Bacteria > Chloroflexota > Anaerolineae > Anaerolineales > DRKV01 > JAGUYX01. The sequence continues at coordinate 20,802 of JAGUYX010000281.1, forward strand.
CGGTTAAGCGATTTTCCACCCATGTTTCTCAGCCTGGACCCGCAGCTTTCTGCCGAGCAACAGGCGGCGGTTAAAACCGCCCTCACTCACCCGCTGAGCGTGCTCACCGGCGGCCCCGGCACCGGAAAAACCACCGCCATTCGCGCTCTGATCGACCTGCTGGAGGGAGGGCGTAAACGTTATGCCCTGGCTTCTCCTACCGGGCGGGCGGCTAAACGCCTGTCGGAAGCCTGCGGGCGTCCGGCGAGCACCATCCACCGCCTGCTGGGTTACGCCCCGGCGGAAGGTTTCAAATTTCACCAGCAAAATCCTCTGCCCATTGACCTGCTGGTGGTGGACGAAGCCTCGATGCTCGACCTGCTGCTGGCGTATAACCTGCTCAAAGCCCTGGCCCCCGGCACCCACCTGCTGCTGGTGGGCGACGTGGACCAGTTACCGTCTGTCGGAGCCGGGGATGTATTGCGCGATGTCATTCGCAGCGGCATCGCCCCGGTGACCCGCTTGAGTCTCATCTTCCGCCAGGCCGCCGGCTCGCACATTATCACCAATGCCCACCGGATCAACCGCGGCGAAATGCCTATTTTCGAGAAGGACAGCCAGGATTTCTTTCTCTTTCCGGCCGACGATGCAGCCCAGGCCGGCGAGTGGGTTCTGGAAGTGGTCACCCGGCGCATACCGGATAAGTTCGGCCTGAACCCGAAACACGAAATCCAGGTACTGGCGCCCATGTACCGCGGCCCGGCAGGGGTGCACGCCCTGAACGAACGCCTGCAGCAGGCGCTCAACCCGCCGGGTGCTAAAAAACCCGAAAAAGCGCTCTTCGGGCAGCTTTTCCGGGTGGGCGATAAGGTGATGCAGGTGCAAAATGACTACGAAAAAGAAGTTTTCAACGGGGATATCGGCCTGGTGAGCGGCCTGGACCTGGTGGAGCACTCCCTGACGGTCGATTTCGAGGGGCGTAAGGTGACCTATGATTGGAGCGAAGCCGACCAGCTGGTGCTGGCCTATGCCGTTTCGGTGCACAAAGCGCAGGGGGCCGAGTTTCCGGCGGTGGTGATGCCGCTGGTCACCCAGCACTATATGATGTTGCAGCGTAACTTGCTGTACACGGCGGTGACCCGCGCCAGGCGTTTATGCGTCCTGGTCGGTAATCGTAAAGCGATTGGTTTGGCGGTGCGCAATAACCCGGTAGCGCGGCGCCATACCGCCCTGGCCGAGAGATTGAGCTATTTGGAAGTTTTTCATCCGCCCGGAGATGGATAAGCATCGGGCGTATATCCGCCATAGGGTGTGCGTGTCGGCGTTGGCGTGCGCGTCGGAGTGCGAGTAGGCGTGGGAGTAAATCCAGGCGTGCGGGTCGGGGTGGGTGGAAACGGCTTATGGATTTGCGGAACAAAGGTA
>JAGUYX010000039.1 GCA_020061145.1 Anaerolineales bacterium
ACTTCCGTGCCGGTTGCCCGGCGGTAATCGCCATCCCAATCCACCGACGGGGTGATCATCTCCACCCCGCGTCCCAGGACAGTCACGCCGGGCGGCCCATCGACTGTGAGCGACCATAAATCCGGCTGCAATGCCTGAATACTCCAGGTCGTCCGGGCGCGCTCCAGCCACCACAAAGCGATCTCGTGCATTTTGGCGATCCAGACTGCCGGTGAGAGCCGGCGCGCTTTCTCGAGGGTGGCGACCAGCGCAGCTTCGCAATAGGCAATCCGCTCCGGGTGGATTCCCAGGGTATACAATTCTCCCAGACGGTGGGTTTCGAAAAGGATCGCCTCCCAGATTTCCTCCATCACCTTCCCTGAGGTGAGGCGCATCCGGTCGACCAGGGCTTCGTCATCCGGGACGCAATATGGAATGCGCACGAGTCCATGCTCCAACCAGGGCAGGGCAGGAAAGTCTCCGGCTGAGATGGCATTATAAAATTTCAGTACCCGCTGGTACGCCGCCGTTTCGTGCCCATTGGTGACGTTCCAGGCCAACGCCTGGCTGCTTTCGTAGAGGTAACCGCTTTGTTGAAGGGCGGTTAATGTATCTTCGCTCCAACGCAGGTAGGGGCAGCGAAATCCAAGTACCGGCACATGGTATTTTTCGAATACCTGGCGGGCGCGCTGGATGTGCGCCAATTGTTGCTCGAAGGGCAGGCTTTTGTGATCGATATGAAAATAACCATGGACTGCAAATTCGATATTTTGCGTCTGGTAAGCGGCAATTTTGCCTTTATTGCGCGCCAGGGAAGACCCGGTGATCGGGAAAGTCGCCCCACAGCCCTGCAGTTGTAAAATGCCCGCAAAACGTCGCAGGATTCCATCCATCTTATGGGCAGTCAGTCCATAACGTTGTCCGATTACCCCGGCGCGGGTGAACAAACCAAGCCAGCCTTTACCTTGTGCGGCAATGCCAAAGGGATTCATATCGAGTGGTCAGTTGTTTTCGTGAGTTTCGCGGTGGATTTGCAGTTTCCCCGGGTCCAGCCCGGTGGATCAGGCAGCCAGAGATTTTTCCACAATTTCAGTGAGCGCCTGTACTTTACCCAGCCATTCCCGGTGTTGAGCATTCTGTAACCGGGCGATTTCGGTTTTGTAGCGCGAATAATGTTTTTTCATTTCCATCACTCCCTCGCCGATGCTCCGGCTGTCGTTGGCGACATGTACTGTGCCCTGGTGAAAATAGTCCTTTAAAATCGGCCAGATGGAGGTGATGATCGGTTTGCCCAGCGATAAGGCTTCGCAGGCGCCGCGTTGCATGGTGTGATCCTGGGTGGTCAGGCACATCACGGCATCACAGGCATCCAGCAAACCATAATACGCCTGGTCTGGCAGGAAATCGGTGAAATGCACGTTCGCCGGGGCGGAGGTGAGCAAACCGGGAGATGCCTTGCTTTTTTTGCCGGTTATGTAGACTTTCACCCCCTCCAGCGACCCGGCTGCCTGGATCACTTCCTCCAGTGGTTCGTCCGGGGAGTAGGTGTTAATAAACACAACTTTGAACTCCCCGTTTACGGCGATATTGGTCGCCCGAGGAAAGTTGGTGGGGATATCCCGAATGATCAGCGAAGTTGCTCCCCAGCGTTGCAGCATATCCTGAAAGTGGTTATTGGTGACAATCGTTGCCAGCGCCCGGCGCGCCAGAAATGCATGCAACCACTCCGGGCGGCGCCAGTAGGGTCGTAAAAATGCTGCGCTGTGGGCATCGATCAGATATTGATTCCGGGTCAGGGCGCAATATAGATAAACGAATAACACTGCCAGGCTGGGCGGGCTTTGAACGAAGACAATTTGCGGTCGTTTGCTGAACAACAGGTGTAACGTCTGATACGCCTGGTAGAGATACCTCAGCGGGGCAGTGAGCAGGCCACGGCGTGTTGCCAGGTGGACGTAATGTAATTCGCGGATGCCCAATTCTCTGGCGAAGACCCGGCTGCGAGGACCCACTGCCGGCGGGCCCCACACCAGAAATAGCGAGTTATCGCTCAGGTGTGCGTATGGATTCTTGACGCCGGTCATGGGTGACTAAATTCTCCCAACAGCAATACTGCATTCTTTTCGATATCGAATTTTTCGAGCACAGTCCGGCGGGCTTGCTTTCCGAGCTCACGGCGCAAAGCCGGGTTTTTTGCCAGCCTGTCCAGTTCTGCTGCCAGGGCGGGCGCATCTGCTGGCGTCGCCAGCAGACCGTTATATCCAGCCTGGATCACCTCGGGGATACCGGAGTGGTGGGTAGAAACCACAGCCAACCCCATGGCCATGGCTTCGATTATCACATTGGGGATGCCGTCTCGATCGCCATCCGCTCCCAGAACCGCCGGCAGGACGAAAATATCCGCCTCCTGGTATTTACGGATGATCTCGTTATGAGGTAAGGCGCCGCTGAGCGTCAGGCAACCTTCCAGAGACAGCTCGCCAATCCGGGCTGTGAGTTCATCCCTCAAAGGCCCTTCCCCGATAATCTCACAGTTGAAATTGACTCCCTGGCGCTTCAGGATGAAGCAGGCTTCAATCAGGTAGCTGAACCCCTTCTTTTCTTTAAGTTGCCCGACTGCCAGCAGCCTGAGTGTGGTATTTTCCTGTTTTTGATGCGGCTTATAGTGATCCAGCTCCAGCCCGTGGTAGATGCACTTCAATTTACCATGGGTAGATGGGCCGGTAAGTTTCTGTAAATAAGCCTGGTTGTAGCGGGTACAGGTGATTACAAAAGAGGCTGCCGAAATTTTCTGGGGAAGCAGAACAGGGTCTACGTAAATATCATTGGCATGGGCGGTAAGGCTGTACGGAATACCCAGCAAGCGGCTGGCGACCAGCGCCACCGTGGCTGCTCGGTCAGCAAAATGAGCATGCAGGTGATCGATGGCATACCGGCGCAATATTTCCGCAGCATACACGCCCTCCAAAAAATGCAAGAGCGTCTTGAAGCGAGATTTGCGACTCGCATGCGGGGCGGAGAGTAAATATCGCAGCACGCCGGTATATTCTTTCGATTGGGTAAATAGATACCGCAGTTGTGCGCCAAGGAAGCGCAACCCGGAGATGGGGATCAGGTAGACCACCCCCTCCTGCAGAACCTCTTGTTCGGCAGACAGCCGGGTGTGTGGCTTGCGGATCGATATGATCTGCAAGTGAACTCCCTGGCGGCGAAGCGCACGGATCTCCCGGTCGATGAATGTAGTGGTTAACCCCGGATAGGTGCCGATGATGTATGCCAGGCGCGGGGAACGAGCAGACTCGCCGGTTGCAGATTCGGTGTTCATCAAGGAAGGGTGTTTCCCAATACCGGAATGAAAGAGAAGAACATATAGGAGCTGGGGTCGGTGCCTTCGTACGCGCCCAATGACGGTTGGGGAGGGCGGGGGCGGCTCAAGATGTCCTCGCGCGGGGCATATGCCGGATTCCCCTGCCCGGTAGCCGGGCTGTTAACCGGAATACGTCCATAACGATTCACCAGGCGGATAAATTCTGCCCGGATAGACGCCGATCCGCTGAGAAAGCTGGCTCCATTCCAGCGCGGCAGAACGAGATTATTGTGGTTGCTCTCCAACAAGGGGTCATTAACACGACGGTTATCATCATCTACCAACGGATTGAGTAACTCACCTGGAGGAATAATATCTCCCCCGTTCCAATACAGGTTGTGATCCAGCTCCAGGTTGAGGGTCTGTGCCGGGTCGCCTTTGGAGAAATCGTCATCGTCTTCACCCAGGTCTGAGCCCATTGTGCCGGTGTGATCCGACCAGATATTGTTGTAGAAAAAGATGTTCTCATTTAATGGATTGGCGTCTTTGATATCCACCCGCATGGCATAACCGGACGATGGCAAATCCCCGACCACGGTATTATTTACAAAAGTGACATCCTTTGCCCCACTGATTCCGAATGAGGTGCTGATCAGGTTGGGTGAATTGCCGATCATCAGATTATTCTCGATACGCACCTCTACGGCTTCGTGGTAGGGTTTGCCATCGTTGCCAACCTTGATGAAATTTTCCTTGCCCCCCTCCCAGTTCAGGAAAATGTTGCGGCGCACCGTTATGCGTTTGCTCCCATAATTGCCATCGCTGCCTTCATTGCTGTCCTTGATCACAATAAAATGCTTGGTATCGCCAGTTTCTACTCTCCCGCTGCCGGCAAAATCATTAAAGAAGATATTGTCCTGGATGATGACATCGGTCACGCTGTTGACATCCATGTGTTGCTCCGTTGGTCCCTGGTTGTAAAACAGGTTGCCGGTTACCGTAATGAACCGGGAGCCATCGTGAATTTTCAACAGATCGTTGTTATAGGCATCGTGGATAATGTTATTGCGCAAAACGATGTGTTCTGCCCATACCTCACCGCTACGGGAGATCTGGATCAAGAGAGGTGTGGGGTTTGGGCCTGTCTGGTAGATCTCAAACCCATCGATGACGACGTTGCGCGCCCCATCGATCTTGAATACCGAACCGTTGTGGTGTAGAACTACCCGGTAGGGGTGTTGGGCTTTGATCGTTGTGGGTGTCTGGAACCGCCGCTCGATTTCAGTCTCCCCGGCATAGACCTCCTCTTTGACCCAGATCGTACAGGAATTATCCGGAACCTGATTGACCGCAAATTCAATCGTCGCCCAGGGCTGATCGAAGTTCCCGGGGTGTTGGTTGTTCCCTTCCGGCGGTCGAGCGACCCAATATTCACAGGCGAGTGGAGAAAACCGTATAAGCGAGAGACTGCTTATCAGCAATAAAAAAAGGGTCAATCCGATTCCATAAAGCGCTTTCATCTTTCAGGCAAAAGGCAATCGCCATTCCGATAACTCATGGCGCCACGGCAAACCCGGCAACCAGAACGCCCGTAGACCCATCCGGATTGGTGACACGCACATCCCACATGCGCACCCGAGGAGCCCCGCCTCTTTTTACAAAAATTGTGAGGGTAATGGTATTGGCGTCCACGAGGGTGACATTTGAAAGAATGGGTCTTGGCCCTGATCCATTCTCGAAATTGACTGTAGCGCCTGGCAGGAAGTTTTCACCGCTGATCGTTGCATCAATCGTCGTCCCGGCTTGCATGCTGCTGGGCATGATACTGGATACGATCACTACGATTTCAGGTGTGGGTGTCGGCGTGGGAGTCAAGGTCGCCGTGGGAGTGGGTGTAGCCGTGGCAGTCGCCGTATGGGTTGGGGTGGCGGTAGCAGTTGGAGTGGGTGTGTCGGTGGGTGTGGCTGTGGCAGTCGGCGTTGATGTGGACGTAAAGGTAGCTGCGGCTGTGGGCGTGGCGGTGGAAGTAGCAGTATCAGTGGGGGTTGCTATCGCAGTGGCTGTGTCAGTCGCGGTAGCCGTTGGAGTCGCAGTGCTGGTGGGGGTATCGGTGGGTGTGATATTTGGGTCCTGAGTATTGGTGGGAGTAGGGGTATGGCTGGCCGCCGGTAAGCTTGTAAACGTCGCGGTGAACGTGGCTGTAGCGGTGAAAGTAGGCGTCGCCGAGGCGGTTGCGGTTGAAGTTGGCATTGGCGTGGGGGTGTCGGTCGGTGTAAACGTAGGCGTGGCTGAGGAAGTTGGCGTGAAAGCAGCAGTCGCTGTGGCGGTTGGCGCGCCGCCGGGTAACGGCGGCAGGAATATACCATTGATATCATTACTTGCCAGCCCCCACAGGCTCCCATCGAAGAATAAAGGTGTCAGATATGTACAGGCCGTATTTTCTCCCAGAGAAATAGGCCGGCAAATGAATACGTCCTCATTATCTCCGGTCAACCCGGGGACTTCGAACACCGAACGCGTGCTCAGGTAAATATCGCCGTTAACATCGACAGCCAGCGCATCGATATCTTCACCGCTATTGGTATTCAGATCGACATCCGAACCATCGAAGTACATCTCCCAGGTGCCGCTGGTGTTTTGGCCGAGAGAGGTGGGGGTGAACGCCAGAATATCTTCATCGTTGGCAGCCAGACCGGGAACCGCAACGCTGCCGGAGGTGGAAATTAATATGCGCCCATCTGGAAGGAGGTCAAAACCATCGATATTTTCACCAGCCGTATCCAGACCGACATCTTCGCCATCTAAATACATGCTGAATGTTCCTGCCGTAAATTCTCCTAAAGAAGTGGCGTTGAATTGCACGATATCCCAGCTATCCACTGCCAGCCCGTTTATTGTAAAGGCGGAGGTGAAAGTCATCAGAATTGTACTTTCATCGGGTAAGTGGAATCCGTCGATATCCCCGCTTAAGCCCACATCGGAGCCGTCGAATACGCGTAGGAATTCTACGCCATCGAAGCTGAGGATATCCACATCATCCACGCTCGGTAAATTCCACACCGGACCCCCGCTCGCAACAGTCAGATACAAAGATGCGGGTCGAGGGGTGGGCGTGGGGGTGGGGGTAGAGGTATCGGTAGGTGTGGGGGTTATGGTGGGTGTGTTGCTTGCTGTCGGCGAGGGTCCTGGTGTGTTCGTCCCGGTTGGGGTAGGGGTGAAGGTTGGCGTGGAGACCTGCAGGCTTAATGCTATCTCGTAGACCTTTCCGTCGTTTTCATTGGGGTCCTGGTTATTATCAATGCCGCGTTCGGCGATATAGACACTCATTTCCGAGGGGTTCTGGCTGCCGGGACCCACGCCCAGCCCACCCGGATTGACCGCATTGATAAAGGCGATGTCATACTCATTCAACAGAGTCCCGTCGATGGTAGTTTCGGCCACAATATCATCGATCCGGCTGACGATGAACAGCGTGCCCCGGTTCCAGTGGAAACCAACCCCTTCCGGGTCACGCAGTCCCATGGAAAACGTATCAAAATGGGTCACCTGATCATCTCCCGCAGGAGGCACGCCATCGAAAAACCCATTTGGCCCGGGTGAGATGCGGTAGATTTCCGTTCCCACCCCATCTGTGATGAACAGGTAACCTGCCCCATAAGCCACGCCTTCCGGGTCGCCGCTATTGAACGCCGCTGTGCTGATGGAAGTACGCGTATCATCTCCGGTGCAGTAGGTGCCATCCGGCCCGGGATTTACTTCATAAATCCGGTCCTGACCATCATCGGAGAAGAAGATATGGTTGTTATTGGGGTTAACTGCCACGCCGGTGGGCTCATTGGTAAAAGCTGTGGTAACGCAGGTGCCGGTCAGCGTGCCGCCGGTAGTGGATAGAAAAACGTTCTTGCCCTGATAAATCGACATTTCTTCCACTTCACTGTCGCTGACGACCAATCGGTTCATCGCAAAACTGTAATCGATTCCGGCGGCATCGGGTGCAGGCGGCGACCAGCGAAACGTCTCGATCGTGTTGATCAGGTACGCCGGTAAAAACAAGGTAGTTTCCAGGGTGACGACCTGTTGGAAGGAGATTTCAACAATTTGCTCTTCATCAACGATATAAAGCCCCAGGATCGCGGGGTCATCGGTTGGATCGCCGCTGGGCGCCAGGGCAATCGCCTGAGGTTCGTTAAGTCCCAGCAAAGACAGGTCATACGTGGATACCAGCGTCCCGTCTTCCGTATACTCATAAACTCTGGGTTGCGTCGTTTCCAAAATATATACATGTCGTTTTTCAGGATGATAGGCAAGATCCACGGGCTGGGCGCTTTCCAGACCGGCTAACTTTTTCCTTATTATCTTGCCATTCCGGGCTGCGGTCTCACCATCAAATCCCTGCGTCACATCTGAACTGATTATCACCAGCTCCTGCGTTGCCGCGTCCAGGATCATCAAGCGCCGGTTTGCCGGGTCAACAGCGATGCCTGCTGGCTGTGTGACTGCATACGATTGCGCGTTATACTGCCGGAGGTTTTGCGACGAAATCTCACCCTGATCGAGGTTTTCGATCCCTATCTGGGCAAGCTCTCCAGCAGACGCATCGAAGACAAACAGGCTTCCGGTGCGCTCATCGAAGTCCAGGCTGGTTGATGCGGAGAATGCGACCGGTAATTCGATCACCCCGGTCACGATTTCGCGCTGGCGATCGATGACGCCAAAATTTGTCTGTCCTGTGGGTGAGCCTGCATTCCCTGCGGTGATCAACAGCCTATCCGTCTCGGAGTGAAATATAAGTCCTTCCGGTTCCAGGTTAAGATCCTTGATCTCGATCGAGCGTACCAACCAGTAATAACCGTCTTCTGCCTGCGCAGAGGCGGTCAGCCTGGAGGGGATTACGATGGCAGCCAGGATCAATACCAGCATAAAAAACCCGATCACCGCTAAATTATTTAGTGGGATACGAATGTTCATAATTTTTCCTTATCCTGATTTATTTTCCTGAGCTGTAAACTGCACATCGACCAGGCGGAACTCTGGTACGGTCATCCCTCTTTTCAACTGCAATTTCGATATGGTTATCCAGCCAAGCATGCGCGCCAGGTTGACCGGCAGTGTGGCCAGGTAATATTGCAGACGTTCTCCCGGCGACATGACAACAGGTTCGAGCTGGTACCCGTACTCTGCCATCTGACTTTTGGTCAACTGTTGAATGAAAGCGGTTTCTACAGGTGAAAGCACTTCCCGGAAGCGGCCGATTGAGCGCGTGGAGATCGCTCCTCGTTCTATCTGACCGAAGGAACTGTTCCCGCCTCGCTTCAGGTATGCCGGATCACCTTGCAAGGTGAGCATTTCCGGTCGGTAGTCTTCTTCGATAAATTCACACAAACGGTGTAAGGTTTCTTCCGGGTGGCTGGCTAACTCTTCATAGGAGATTATGCGATAATTATCGGGATATCGTTCCAGGTTCCGTTTTGCGCTGTTCATTGACACCAACCACCTGCCAGTAGCCGCCCCAACCCGGCTGGCGTTTCTGAGATGACGTTTGCGCACCGAGGTAAACCGGTCGCGAGGATCCCGCACCATGTGAATAATACGCGCCCGAGGAAATTCTGTCAGCACCTGATCTGCGTAAAGCTCGGTGTGCAATGATTTATCTCCCCAGCGCTGTTTGCCTGCCCGATCCGCGTGGTGACGATGAAAGAGGGTGAATAAGCTCCCATAACCGGGTTCGCCCTGCCAGTATTCCCGGCGAATGCGCTCAGGGTCTGGATGCAGGTGGCGCATGCGGTTATAGCGCACCATATCATGCAGGCAACGTTCGAAATTTTCGGCAATACTCAATTCCCCATAACGCTGATAGAAATACCGCCACATATTGGTCCTGCGGACCATGGAAATATTGGGATGTGAAGCAAGAAAAGCGTACATCAGCGTGGTGCCGCTGCGATCCGGTCCCGCGATGAATATCGGTGATTCCAAAGATGGTTGTTTGACCATTGGTATTCAAAAACCTTTCCGGTTAAGGTTCGATAGAGGGCGATTTGCCGGTGGTAAAAGCCGGGAGACTGCTGCCGGATTCCAATAAATCCTGATAGATTTCGATATAACGGCCGGCAACGCCGCTCAGACTGTAA
>JAGUYX010000224.1 GCA_020061145.1 Anaerolineales bacterium
CCGAGCGGGGTCGTAAGTGTTGTCCGCCGTTCCACAGAACAATATCGCCGGAGCCTGCAGTTGTTGGGTGGCCTGTTCGACCAGGGGCAGGCGAAACAGGGGTGTTTGCCAGACAGTCAACGAGGTGCGCAACTCGGGTTGGTGCAATAACAGGATACTCATTCCCAGGGTTCCAATCGATTTTCCCAACAAGACCATGCGGTCATAATCCCGTTGTTGCCGGGCGGCCTGCAATGCTGCGCTGGCATCCCCGCCCAGCCAATCAATCTGACGGTCGGGCGAGGCGGACGAAAAAGCCTCACGGGTATAGTCCGGATTGATCTGCAACACATCCAGGCCAGTATTCAGGAATAGCCGGGAGGCGTAAAACAGCAGGGGCATATCGCAGGTGTAGCGTAAACCCGGGAAAAGCACCGCCAGACCTCTGGCAGGCCCAACATTGCGAAACAGCCGGTTGGGCAGTGGATGATTGTCGAAGCCGGTAATATCCAGGGGTCCGATTATATATTCAGGCACGCTTCACCTCGCTGATGTTTTGGGTATCTCTTGAACCTGATCGCTGCGCAGGGCGTTTACGGCGGCAAAGGTAGCCCGGGTTACGCCGAACAGGTGCTCGTAGGGGATTGGAGGCGCTTCGCCCTTTGTCAGCGTGTTCACAAATGCTTCCCAGATGCCTCGAAAACCTTTGTCCTGGCTCAGGCGAGAACGTACCAGGCGGCGTTTTCCATGGGACACGGTCTCCAGGCTGTGAAAATCATCCAGAACTGCCACCTGTCCGGCACAGAAGACCTCCAGGCGTTCTTTGCCAAAGGCACGGTCGCCGTTTGCCAGGTAAGCGACGCTGCCCAACGATCCATCCGGGAACCTGAAATTCAGCGTCACATTATCTTCGCGATACCGGCCATTATCCGCCAGGCCCCACGCCTGTACCTGCCGGGGAGGCGCGCCAGCCAGGTAACTGAGCAGGTCGATGAAGTGGCACGCCTCGCCTAATATACGCCCGCCGCCGGTGGCAGGATCATGCAGCCAGTGAGTGAGCGGCAACGCGCCGGCATTGATCCGATACACCATCACCAGCGGTTCGTTACGGGCAGCGAAAAACTGTCCGAGTTGTCTGACCAGCGGGGCGAACCGGCGGTTGAAGCCAACCGTCAGGTGAGGATGGTTAGGCGTGCTGGCGAAAAATTCTTCGATGGCGTCCAGCTCTTCCGGGTGGATCGCCAGGGGTTTTTCACAAAAAACGTGTTTGCGGGCTGCCAGCGCCTGCAGGATCTGCGGGGTGTGCAGGTGATGGCGGGTGAGGATCGCCACGGTGTTAATTTCATGATCTGCCAGCTGGCTTTCGAAGGAATCGGCGGTGCGGGAAAATCCGAACTTCGAGGCTGCAAAGGCGGCGCTGGCTCCCGAGGCAGAGCTGATACTTACCAGGCGAACCCCGGACAGATTGCGTATCGCCGGCAGCATCACAGCCGTGGCAAAGTTGCCTGCCCCCACCATGCCCAGGCGAACTTCATCCACACTGCTAATTTCTCCCGCATCCGGGGTTTCCCATGATGGTCGATTATCCGCTTTGACTGGTTGGGGATTATCCTCCTCTAAGGTCGAATCTTGCGGATAGGTAAGTAGTACGCCCAGAAACGGCTCTTCGCTTTTGCCCAGGATCAGTTCGTACGCGTCCGGGGCGCGTTCGATCGGAAATCGATGGCTGATCAGCGGGTTAACCACCAGCGCCCCCGAAGACAGCAGATTTACTACAGCCTCCAGATTACGACCTTCTGTCCAGCGCACATATCCCGGCGGATAATCCTGCCCACCTTCTTCGTACGCAGGATCGTAACGCCCCGGTCCATACGAGCGTGAATTAAGGAAGGTCAGTTCTTTTTCATAATACACTTTGCGCGGCAGGTTTTGCCCGACAGCGCCGACAGCGATTACCCGGGCGCGGTCGCGGGCGATATTGCCCGCTAACTGCACCGGGTCGTTGTTGGTCGTATCAGCGCAAATCAACACTGCGTCCAGACCCAGGCCGCGGCTGAAGCTCAGGGCTGCGCTTTCAGCTTCCGGGCGCAATACATTCTGGTGCAGCCCCATTTTTTCTCCCAGGGAGACTCTCCCGGGGTCGAGATCGATCCCGAGCACCTGGCAGCCCGCGGCTCTGGCGATCGCGCCTGCCAGCAGTCCCAGCAGACCCAGGCCGATAACTGCCACCCGAGCTCCGATTTGAACTTGCGCCAGCCGGAAGCCGTGCAAGGCGATGGCTCCCAGGGTGGTAAAAGCCGCCTGTTCGTCCGTGATGTGATCCGGGAGGGGAACGAGCAGGTTTTTTGGCACCACCGCATATTCTGCGTGTACGGCATACCCGCCGCCAGCACAGGCGACCCGCATCCCCGGCTGTAAACCCTGGACGCCGTCGCCCAGCTCGATAATTCGTCCGCAGGATGAATAACCCAACGACATGGGTTGATCCAACCGGTTGAAAGCCGCTTCGAGTGTGGATAGGAAACCCTCCCGCCGGGCTTTTTCGATTACCTGTTTGACCAGGTCTGGCCTTGAACGCGCCTTACCCAGCAGGTTTTTCTCCGCAAAAGATACCACCATTCTTTCAGTGCCTGCCGAAACCAGCGAAACCGAGGTGCGCACCAGCGCAGTACCGGGTCTGGCTAGCGGTCTGGGTACATCTGCAACGTAGGTTTGCCCGGTGCGGAGATTTTGAAGGAGTTGTTTCATCGAGATAATTTCTGGTGTGGGGTTTTGCTCCAGTATACCGCAAGTCTCCGGGCAGGATAGTCTACTACCAGGTTAGCCATGACGGTGATACAATTCCCGCTGCTGGCTATTCAGAAAATTTCTGAGGCCGGCAGTATTTTCTGAGCCTGATATTTTATAAGGAGAATGTTGGTGACCGATCAACGTGTGCACAACTTTGCCCGCATTCTGGTTGAATACTCTACCCGGGTAAAACCGGGTGACACGGTAGGCATCACCTCTACCACGCTGGCTGAACCGCTGATGCGTGAACTGGTGGGTCTGGTGCTGAAAAACGGTGGATACCCGCACCTGTTATTGGATGTGCCAGGACAGGAAGATATATATTTCCGCTACGCCGACGACCAACAGCTGGCCTATGTACCTTTATTGCATCAAAAAGTATTTGAAGAATTCGATGTGTTGATCAAAGTGCGCGCCTCCGAAAATACCCGCGCCCAGAGCGAAGTTGAACCCGCCCGGGCAACCCAACGGCAGAAAGCCAGCTCGCCGTTGATCGAAGCCCAGATGCGGCGCGGCGCAAAAGACGAATTGCGCTGGATGAGTACCCAGTTTCCAACCCCGGCATATGCCATGGAAGCCGGTATGAGTATGCTCGATTATGAGGATTTCTTTTACCGGGCTTGCTACGCCCACGGCGAGGGAGATCCGGTGGCCTATTGGGAAGGGGTCAAGCAACGGCAGGCAGAGCTTATCCAGCGAATTGAGAAGGGGAATCAGGTGACCCTGAAAGGGCCGAATGTTGACCTGCGCTTATCCATTCAAGGGCGTAAGTTCAAGAATGCCTGTGGGATCAACAATATGCCCGACGGTGAAATTTATACCGGCCCGGTAGAAGATTCCCTGAATGGCTGGGTTCGTTATACCTACCCTGCCGTGAACCAGGGGCGGATTGTCACCGGAGTGGAGTTAACGTTCGAACAGGGTCAGGTGGTGAAGGCCACTGCCCGGGAGAATCAGGCTTTCCTCCAGCGTATGCTGGAAATGGATGCCGGCGCCCGCTATGTGGGTGAATTTGCCATCGGCACCAATTATGAAATCAACCGCTTCACCAAAAGCATCCTGTTTGATGAAAAAATCGGCGGGTCATTTCACATGGCATTGGGAGCCGGATATCCGGAAACGGGCAGCCGGAATAAAAGCCAGATCCATTGGGATATGATTTGCGATTTGCGTCAGGACTCGGAAATCCGCCTGGATGGGGAGCTGATTTACCAGAACGGTGAATTTTTGATTTGAAACCCGGCCCGGCTCAGTAATGCTGCGCCGGGCTTTTAGTTTTCTTGCCTCAACCCCGGGATAAACTGATTGAAACGGCTGGCTGTTGGGCGGCGTACATTTGGGTATACAATCCCCCTGCCCGCAGCAATTCCCGGTGGTCACCGCTTTCGACCAGGCGTCCCTGATCGAGCACAAGAATGCGATCCACCCAGTCCAGGTTCATCAGCCGGTGAGTGACCAGCAACGTTGTACGCCCGGCAATCAATGCGCGCAGCGTGTCCCAGAGCGAAGCTTCAGTAATCGTATCCAACCCGCTGATCGGTTCATCCAGGATAAGCACCGGCGCATCCTGGAGCAGAGTGCGGGCAATCGCCAGCCGCTGGCGCTCGCCGCCGCTCAGACGTATCCCGGACTCTCCCAGCTGGGTATCGAACCCATCTGGCAGCCCCTGAATAAACGGCAAAAGTTGCGCCTGCGCACAGGCCCATTCCAGCTCAGCCTGAGTCGCTCTGGGCCTGGCAATGGTTAAATTTTCTCTCAGGCTGGCGTTAAACAGATAAACCCGTTGGGGGAGGACGGCAAACAAACGGCGCACATCCGCTGAAGCATATAAACGCAAGTCCTTACCGCCCAGGTAGATCGAACCGGGCGGGGCCTGCCAGAACCGGTAGAGCAAACGGAGCAGGGTGGTTTTCCCGGCTCCACTTGGCCCAACGATAGCAAGCGACTCCCCTTCTGTAAACCGGAAGGAAATCTCCTGCAATACGGGTATTTCTACCCCAGGGTAACGAAAAGTCAAACGCTTAACCTGCAAATCGAAGGTGTCGGGAAGGGGAGCGGGTTTTTCTGGTTCAGATACCGGCGGAGGGGTCTCCAGGACTTCCATCAGGCGCGAGGCGCTTTGCAGGCTGGATTCCAGAGCGCTGGCAGCCTGGGGAAGGTTCTGGATGGCCTCGAAAGAAGCCAGACTCGCCAGCAAGATCACGGCCAGTGTGATTCCATCGAAGATTCCGGCTTCGACCAGCGGGATCGATACAAATAGGATCGACCACATGCACCCCAGGTTCAGCCAGACCATCAGGCCGCCGGTCAGCCCGTTGATGCCGGCCAGACGACTTTGAGCGCTGAAGGTCGAGGCGCTCAACCGCTGCAAACGCTTGAGGAAGGTGTCGCCCTGGTTATAGACCAGCAACTCAGCTAACCCGTGGACGGCTTCTCCCAGAGCGCGATACAGGAGCGCTCGTGAAGCTATCCAGGCTGCTCCCGCCGATAAGCTGAGCCGGCGCGCCAGCCAGGGAATTCCAATACCACCCAGGAGCAGGAAGATCAGCAATATAAGGCTTAAGCTCCTGTGCGCCTGTCCAAAAATCGGCAGCAGGATCAGCGCGACGGTTAATGCCACCAGCGGGGGAGCTACCCCGCGCACGAAAAAGCTTTCCAACTGGTTGATGTCTGCGAGCATACGGCCGAACAGGTCGGCGCTATGCTGCTTTTCTAACCCGGCTGGCGCCAGAGGCTCCAATTGGCGGTAAAACCAGACCCGCAGCCGGGACAGCAGGCGAAAGGTGGTCTGGTGAGTCACCAGCCTTTCCAGGTAGCGGAATACTCCCCGCGCCAGGCCGAAAAAGCGAACTCCCACCACCGCAACCTGAATTTCTGCGATGGTAGGTAACAGCGCTGCCCGCGCAATGAGATAGGCGGATGTCGTCATCAATCCAATCCCACTAAGGACGGTAGCCGCGCCAAGCAGCACCGCTAAAACCACCTGGCCAATTTCTGCACGTAAAAAACCGGCAAGCTGTTGAATCAGTTTGCGCGTGGGGATTTTAGCTGGAGGTCTCGTTTTTACACGGGTTGCAGGCGTTGTTGCCTCCAGCCGGAGCGGCAACGCTTCCGCGGGTTCGTCCCCGAAGCATTTAGCGGTATCCAGGAATCCGCCTGCCTGCACCATTTGCCGGTATAACCCGGGCTGTGCCATCAATTCCTGATGGGTGCCGGTCTGGATCACCTGTCCATCGGATAGCACAATAATAAAGTCTGCCCGGGTAACTGTCGCCAGTCGATGGGCGATGGTAACGACAGTGCGACCGGAGGCATGCGCATCCAATGCCGCGCTGAGATCCGTTTCCAGCAGCGGATCCAGGTGGGCAGTGGGCTCATCCAACACCAGCAGGGAAGCGTCTTTGAGTAAGGCGCGTCCCAGCGCCAGACGGTGCGCCTGCCCGCCGCTCAATTGCACCTCCATCTCCCCAAGGATTGTCTGGTAACCCTGGGGCAGGTTGAGAATAAATTCATCAGCGCGGGCCAGCCGGGAGGCAGTCCGCAATTCTGGTAAGGAAGCAGCTGGTTTCGCCAGGCGCAGATTGGCCGCAACCGTATCATTGAACAGGTAGGGGGTTTGGGGCAACCAGGCGACTCTGGCCCTCCATTCAGAAGAGTTCAGGCTTTCACACTGCCTGCCATCGATCAGGATTCGACCTTGCGTGGGGCGGATCAGACCCAGCAGGAGGGCTGCCAGGGTGGATTTTCCCGATCCGGTTGGGCCAACGATGGCTACCCGCGCTGCAGATGGAATATGCAGGTTGAGATTTAATAAAGCAGACCTGGTTTCTCCCGGATATCTATAGGCGATACCTTCCAGGCGGATCTCCGGGGGATGGTTTGGGCACACATCTGGCGCCGGGGTTGGGCAGCTTACCTCGATTTCTGGTTGGAGATCCAGAATGTGCAGTATGCGTTCTGCCGCACTGAGGCCGCTCACCCCAGCATGAAAACGACTCCCCAACAGGCGCAGTGGCAGGTAAAACTCTGGCGCCAGGAGCAGGATAAAGAAGGCGGATTGAAAATCCACTTGCCCATGGAGCAGGCGTAAGCCTACCCCCACCGCAATCAAAGCCGTGCTGAGGGTGGTAAGCAATTCCAGTACCAGGGCGGACAAAAAGGCCACGCGCAGCACCCGCATGGTCGCCTCCCGAAACTGTTCGCTGAGGCGAGTAATGATTTGGATTTGTGCCCGGCTTTGACCTGACAATTTCAACGTGCTCAGACCGCGCAGGACATCGTAAAAATATGCGCTTATCCTGCTTTGACTCTGCCATTGCCGGCGGGATTGGCGATCTGCCAGGCTCCCGATCAAACTCATAAATAAGGGAATGAGCGGCGCCGTAACCAGAAAAATCAATCCTGAAATCAGATCCACCGGAAAGACAAAAATCAACACGGTTAGCGGGATGACTACTGCCTGGGCGAGTTGGGGGAGATATTCACGAAAATAGGCATCCAGCGCTTCTACCCCCTCCAGTAAAGTGTTGGTCAATTCTCCCGCCCGCTGGCCGCGAGTATATCCCGGCCCCAGGCGCAAGAGCTGCCTGAAAAGCGTTTGGCGAATATCGGTCTTGACCCGCACAGCGGCCTGGTTGGCTGAAATTTCGCTGATCCAGACCGATATCCCCCTCAGCAAAATTACCCCCAGCAGCCAGAGCATGGATTCCCACACCGCCTGGCGACCGGCATGCTCCAAAAAGACACGAAAAACAATCCGGCTGAGCAAAGCCGCCTGAACCACGACCAGGACCCCGCCCAGCCACCCGCACAGGATGGCAAACCAGAGATAGCGGTGCCCGGTGTGAGCTTTGTTGAATAAGGATTTATTCAGCATCAGGAGCCGGTGCGCACTGGGTGGTGCGAGCTCCCCAAAGCCCACACCACCGGGTTTTTCCAGAGAAGCATCAGTAAATCAAAGTTTCCGGGTCGGCGGTTACTCGTTTACGAAACACCCAATAACTCCAGCCCTGATAAACCAGCACAATTGGCACAAAGATCAAAGCCACGATAGTCATCACGTTGAGGGTTTTGGCGCTGGAAGCGGCGTTGTAGATGGTCAGGCTCCAGGCCGGGTTTAGCGAGGAGATCATCACCCGGGGGAAGAGGATCATGAACAGGGTAACGATGGCGCTGGCAATTGCCAGGCAGGACATCCCGAATGCCCATCCATACCGATTCCTCCGTAAGAACAAACCTACACTGACCATGGCGACTGCTGAGAGCACCGGCACCACGCCAGGATTAACTCCCAAAGCAGAGAGAATATCTGTGTAGTAATACGTGCTGGCGGTAAACAACACCAGCACCAGCAATGTCGGCACCCATAACCGGCGGGCGGTCCCCCGGGCTTTTTCCAGTAACGCCTCCGTGGTTTTCATGGACAGGAAGATCGCCCCGTGCAGGGTAAAAACCACCACCGTCGCCAGCCCGCCCAACAGGGCGTAAGGGTTCAACAGGTTGAAGAAACCACCGGCATACTGCCCCTGGGCGTTTATAGGCACACCCCGAGCCAGGTTAGCGAAAGCCACACCCAGCAAAAGACTGGCAATCAAGCTGCCTGCAAAGATGCACCCGTCCCACAGCGCCCGCCAGCGCGGATGATCATCCTTGCTGCGGAATTCAAACGCCACGCCGCGCACAATCAGGGCGAGCAATAAGAGGAAAAATGGCAGGTAAAAGCCGCTGAACAGGGTGGCGTACCATTGAGGAAATGCCGCGAAAGTCGCGCCGCCAGCAGTCAGCAGCCAGACTTCATTGCCGTCCCAGTGAGGGCCGATGGTATTGATCAAAGCTCGCCGCTCTGCGTCTTTTTTGGCCAGAAAAGGCAGCAAAATGCCCACGCCGAAATCAAACCCTTCCAGGACGAAAAAACTACTATACAGGACGGCGATCAGGATAAACCACAAAATGTTGAGGTCCATGTTCTGTTCTCCAAGACTTATGTTGTGCCCGTTTAAGCGCTGAGCTCAATCCGCAGCGCCGGTCAGCGAGGGGTATGTTTCGGATGAGCCCGCCTCAGCCACGACCACCGATTCTTCCGTGCCACGGCGGGCGTATTTGCGCAACAGGTAGAGCGTGGCGAAAATCAGCAGGCTGTAAATCAGGATATAGCCAATCAGGGAGATCAGCAGCATACTGGCAGTAACGATGGTGGAAACGCCTTCCTCCAGCTTCACCAGGCCATATACCACCCAGGGGTACCGCCCTACCTCGGTAAGCAACCAGCCGGCAGTGTTTGCCAGGTAGGGCAGGGCGATCAGGGCGGGGAAGTATTTGAGTACCTTGCCGCGCGCCTCGACCAGATCGGAGACAGACAGGAAAAGGGCATAAATTGCCAGCCCTACCATCAGAAAACCTGCGCCTACCATGATGCGGAAACTCCAGTAGGGGATGGCGACGGGAGGAACATAGTTCCCTGGCCCGTACAGCTTTTCATACTCCGCCTGCAAATCGTTGATCCCGCGCACCTCACCGTTGAGCTGGTTGTAGGAAAGCAGGCTGAGAACGCCTGGAATGCGGATGGAAAAGATTTCGCCGCGCAGGGTCAGATCCCCGATGGTCAGGATCGAAAACGAAGCCGGGTCTTCGCTTTCCCATAAGGCTTCGGCTGCAGCCGTTTTCATCGGTTGAATCTGAACCATGTGTTGCGCCTGGCTGTGCCCGGAGAAAATGATCAATGAGCTGGTCACTACCGCGACCATTGCTCCCAATTGAAAGGACGGCTTGAATACCGCCAGGTCGTTTTTCCGCGCCAGGTGATAGGCACTGATGCCCAATACAAAAAAGGAAGCGGTGACAAAACCGGAAAGCACGGTATGCGGGAACTGGTAGAACACATTGGGATTGAAGACCACATCCAGAAAGTTCTCCAGTTGGGCACGCCCGTTTTCGATCACATAACCTACCGGTTGTTGCATAAACGAGTTGGCGATCAGAATCCACAAAGCCGACAGGTTGGTGGCGATCGCCACCAACCACATCACCCCTGCGTGCAGCCCTTTGGAGAGCTTTTCCCAGCCGAAAATCCACACGCCGAGGAAAGTGGATTCCAGGAAAAAGGCCAGCAACGCCTCGATTGCCAGGGGCGCGCCAAAAATATCGCCCACAAAGCGCGAATATTCCGACCAGTTCATGCCAAATTGGAATTCCTGCACGATACCGGTGACCACCCCCATAGCAAAGTTGATCAGGAAGAGTTTGCCCCAGAATTTGGTCATGCGCCGGTAATTTTCATTGCCGGTACGCACGTACATAGTTTCCATGATGGCTACCATCACGGAAAGCCCGAGGGTTAACGGCACGAAAAAGAAATGGTAAACCGTGGTAATGGCGAATTGCCAGCGAGCCAAAGCCAGTGGATCCATTGGTCAAACCTCCATGCGGTGTGAATGGTAAATTACGGCACTAAACAGGTCGGTGATCCTGGACCTGCCTGGAGAGCGAAAAGTTCTCCAGTTGAAAGTGGGTCTCGGTTTTCTCGGTTGCTTCCCTGGCCAGATCGGCCAGCGTGGTTTTCTCCAGCTCGCTGAAGATGGCGGCCTGCAGGCGTCCCCAGCGTCCGCGTACCGGGCAGGCGACGCTCAACGGGCACTCGTAGGGTCGGGCCAGGCAATCCGAAATGCAGA
>JAGUYX010000311.1 GCA_020061145.1 Anaerolineales bacterium
CATCCACTGGTTATTACGCTACCTGACAACCCGCCCTTTGTATATCTTTGCCATTTACTGCACCGTGTTGTCGATTTTCACTCTGGTGATTTATGTCCTGCGCAGCGGCTAAAATTTGCGTTTGCAGTTTGTTGCTGCTCCTCTCCGCCTGCGCACCGGTAGAAATCCAGACCGATTTGCAGGCAACACCGACACCGATTATATTGCGCTTACATCCCGGTCTGGAGCCGGCTGCTAACGCCATCCAGGTATGCCAGGAGCAATCGCCCAACCTGGCTGTATTCGTGGATTACGACCTGACGGATGATGGTGAGGTCGCATTATCAATCGACTACTCCGGAGAGGATAGCAATAACGCTTACTTGTTGGGATACGACCGGTTATATCTGGTTTTATCGACAGATGTCAACCTGGTCGATCTATCGGTAGATACTGTCCTGGGGGTTTTTCGTAGTTCTGCAGCGGGGGTAATCCAACCCGAAATTCAGGCTGGTTTTGCATATCCGGAAAACCATCCTTACCGCCTTCTTTTCGAGCAAGTCTTTGAGCTTAATGCCATTAATCCCGAGATCCAGATCGTCCCTGACCCCGAAGCCATGCTGGCCGCCATGCAGGAAAAAGAGAAATCGGTAGGTTTTTTACCGGGCGCATGGGTAGATGAAAACAAGGTTCAGAGATATCCTCTCCCTGAGCAAAAACAAGCAACCCTGTCGTTACCGGTACTTGCGGTTACCTCTGATAGTCCTTCCCCAGAAATCGCCTGGTTATTGGGTTGCCTGCAGAGCGGAGCGGGAAGCAAGGTTCTGAGCCAGATTTATCCGTCTGCTTTACCCTGAAATGCTGCCTTAGCCCTCAACGTATCTGCAGATCTTTGCGGGGTTTACCGTATAAATACCAGAATGGATCCTCCGGATACACTGAAGATAGCTCTGCCTGCCAGATAAAATCACCTGGTTCAAAAATTGCTTTCAACATTAAGTCCAGACTTTCCAGTAATTCTATTTGGAAAGAGGGAATCTCCCCGACTTCACCCTTTAACAATTCCGTTTTCACCCGCCAACGCACTTCCTGTAAATAAAAGTCGGCTTGCAGCTCCGGGTTCTGGCGATATTCTTGTAAATAATTCCGCCAGAGATTCAATCTCGCTTTTAATTCACGCAGGGCCTTTTCCTCCCATTTTGTGCGCCATTTTTGTTTGTATGTGTCAATCTCTCTGGTGACCCTTTCCAGTGCAAAACGCTCATCGGGGTTTGTGCACAAGGCTTCAACGGCCTTCTCAGCCATTTTTATCCCGCCGATGGTCAATCTTGGGAAGGGTAATCCTGGGGCAGGGCTGGCCTTTTGTAATGGCCAGTACAATTCGTTGGTCAATAAATAAGGTTCTAGCTCGATGCTGGCTGCCTGTAAATAAGCCAATTCATTAACGATGTTCACATTTCTCCTTGAGGCAAATCGATCACCCCGGGTGATGAAAACACGCCGGGGTGATTTTCTAAATCTTATTTCTTTTACGGGTTTACAACATCAGCCGCATCGGTTCTTCCAGGTACGGCGCCAATGCCTGCAGAAACTGAGCTGCTTCTGCACCGTCGCTCACCCGGTGATCGACCGAAATGGTGGCTTTCATTCGGTACCCGATCGTAATTTCACCATTTTCCACAACCGGTACCTGTAGGACTGAACCGGTAGCCAGAATCGCCGCTTCGGGCGGGTTGATAATTGCCACAAAGGATTCAACATCAAACATCCCCAGGTTGCTGACGGAGAATGTCGAACCCTCGATATCATCTGGGCGGACTTTGCCTTCTCTGGCGCGCGAGGCCATTGTGCGCACTTCGTTGGCGATCAGTCTCAGCGGCTTTCGATCGGCATCTTTACACACTACGGTGAGCAAGCCGCCTTCCACGTCTACAGCTACACCGATGTTTACCCGACCGTGATGCACAATCTCGTTCCCCTGCAAGGAGGCATTAAGATTAGGATATTGACGTAACGCCAGAGCGACTGCCTTGATGATAAAGTCGTTAACCGAGAGTTTTTCGCCGGTACCTTCCAGGAGCTTATTGACTTCTTTACGCAATGCCATCACCCTGCCCATATCAAATTCATGAGTGACGTAAAAATGTGGGGCCTGTTGTTTGGCTTCAACCATGCGACGACCGACGGCTGCGCGCAGACGGTTCAGTGGAATTCGTTGATCTTCCGGAGGAGGACCTGCAGGCGTAAACACTGGCATAGGGATTTTCAAGGCGGCGGGTGGGACTTCTGCGCTGGCAACTTCCGGAGCTTTTTCGGCCACCATTTTTTGCTTTTCCAGGAAAGATTCGATATCTTGCTTAACAATCCTTCCGCCTGGACCACTGCCATTGACTTTTTTCAGGTCTACTGCGTGTTCTTCTGCCATACGCCTGGCGACCGGCGACGCTTTTACTCCACCCGGGAATTCCTCCGTGCCTTCGAGGGCAGCTTCAACTTTTGGTTGTTCTACCATCTTGACCGGTTCTTCAGCTGCTTTTGTCTCTTTCACCTGAGGTTTTTCAGCGGGTGTTTCTTTGCCGTCCTTAACAACTAATTTGTCAACATCCACTTCTTCGCCTGGCTCGCCAATGACCGCAATCGGCGTACCCACCGGGACGATTTCTCCTTCGGGGATCAGATGTTTATGCACCACGCCACTGTACGTTGATTCGACTTCCACCGTAGCTTTATCAGTTTCGATCTCTGCCAGGACATCCCCCTTATTCACCGGATCGCCCTCGGATTTGACCCAGCGGACGAGTGTGCCTTCGGCCATATCGAAGCCGAGTTTCGGCATTTCCACAATATCAGCCATAAGTAACCTCCTTGACCGCCTGAACAATATCCTCCATTTGCACCAGAGCATGTTGTTCTAATCGCCGGTTATAAGGCAGGGGCACTTCTTTTTGCGCCACACGCTTGATCGGAGCATCAACATAATCAAATGCATTTTCATAGATGCGCGACGCAACCTCGGATCCAACCCCAAAAGATCGCCAACCTTCTTCAACCACCACCGCCCGGTTGGTTTTCTTGAATGAAGCGATTACGGGTTCCATGTCCAGGGGACGCAAAGAACGCAGATCGATAATTTCCACCTCGATCCCTTGTGAAGATAATTCGTCTGCCGCCCGTAACGACAATTCCAGGCCTTTACTATAGGTCACAATCGTGACATCATCTCCCTCACGCTGCACCTTGGACTTGCCGATCTGCTCGACGTAATCTTCTTCCGGCACCTCGCCGCGCATCTGGTACAGGGTGGCATGCTCGATAAACAACACAGGGTCGTCGCTACGAATGGCTGCCTTTAACAAACCCTTTGCGTCGTGAGGCGTCCCGGGAGCTACCACCTTTAACCCTGGAAAATGGGCAAAGATGGCATCAGGTGTCTGTGAGTGGGTGGCGCCCAGTTGCCGACCACCGCCTCCGACAGCCCGGATTACCAGGGGAACCCGCATCTGCCCGCCGAACATAGCATGTATTTTTGCTGCCTGGTTAACGATATGGTCCATGGCAACAAACGCAAAATTAATCGTCATCAGCTCGGATACCGGACGTACCCCTACCATAGCCGCCCCCACTCCAGCACCGACAATCGCTGCTTCTGAAATCGGCGTATCCCGTACGCGTCTGCCCCCAAAATGGTCGTAAAATCCTTTGGTTACCGCATAGGTGCCTCCCCACACACCTACTTCCTGCCCCATAATAAAGACGTTTTCGTCTCGTTCCATCTCCTCCCATAAGGCCTGGGAAATTGCTTCGCGCATCGTTATCCGGGCCATTGCCTATGCCTCCACGTATATATCTCTAAATAATTCGTCCAATTCCGGTTCCGGGCTGGATTCGGCGAATTGAACTGCTTCATCAACTTCGTGATCCACCTGGGTATCGATTTCGTTCATTTCCTCGAGGCTGGCAATTTCCTTCTCGGAGAGGTATTTACGATAAATGCCAATCGGGTCGGTTTCCTGCCATTTTTTAATCTCGCCCGAATCGCGATATCTTTCGGGATCGCCCATGGAATGACCACGATAACGATAGGTAACAATTTCTAACAGCATCGGGCCGTTTTTGCGTACATATTCGAGCGCTTCCAGCGAGGCGTCACGCACGGTTATCAAATCCATGCCATCAATACGTGCGTTGCGCATGTTATAACCCTCAGCCTTCTGGCGGATTTCCGGTACGGCAGACGCGCGCTCGACAGAGGTGCCCATACCATACTGGTTATTCTCGCAAACCCATAAGACGGGTAAATCCCACACTTTGGAAAGATTAAATGCTTCGTGGAAAAAACCGATGTTCGTCGCCCCATCCCCGAACATGCAGATGGTCACATTATTCAAACCTCGGTACTGGTCGCCCAAGGCCAAGCCGGCTGCAATGGGTAAATGTGAGCCGACGATGGCATGTCCCCCCCAAAAGTTCTTCTCCACGTCTGCCATGTGCATCGATCCGCCTTTGCCTTTAGAGCAACCGGTCGCCTTGCCCAACAATTCTGCCATCACCTGTTTGGCCGGGATGCCACAATTGATGGCAACCCCATGATCCCGGTAAGCAGTGATAACCCTGTCTTCCGGCCGGCGAACGGATATCAATCCTGTGCTGACTGCTTCCTGTCCAATATACAGATGTAAAAATCCGCCAATTTTCCCCTGCTGATACAATTCCGCCGACCTTTCTTCGATCCGGCGGATCAGTACCATCTGGTGGTATAAATCTAGATACTGGTTTTTCTCCATGTAGGGCTTCCTCCGCATTAATGATAGACAAAAGGAACACCGGGTCAGTCCCGGCGTTTGATTTTCCTTCCCAGTTCAGCCCAGGGCTGAATATTGTGCAAAATTATAACAGATATTCAATATACAACCTTAAGCCGATCAGGTACCTCCCCACCCGATTTCTTCTGCCGCGATAAAAATATCTGTGGCAGAAATAATCCCGATTAACACACCGTTCTCATCTGCCACGGGCAAATGGTGGATATTGCTTTTTTGCATGGTCTGGGAACACTCCCGCAGGGTCCATTCCGGATTAGCGGTGATAACCGGCGCGGTCATGATTTCGCGGACCCGGGTTTCGGCTGTGTTTCGACCTTCACCGATTATTTTGTCCCGTACATCCGTAGTGGTGACTATACCATACTGATTAGCTTTCTCGTTGGTCAGGTCAACAATCACGCTATGGATTCCCCTGCGGCGCATCAGAGTGAGGATATACGATACACTGCTGTCTGGATCCACCACTACTACCGGACGACTCATCCAGTCACGGACTTTATCGAGCATCGAAACCTCCTGTGGGTATATTGGATAATTTTTATCGGCATTTCCATCATAGCACAGGATACAAGGAACGAATGACGTAGACGGAGATGTGTTATGGAGTTGGGGTTTCAACTCCGATTGGGTTGGCACAACCCACGTTTTCAGAGTAATCGGTGGGAGGGAAATTAATCCCCCACTCCAGGACCGGTGCGTCTGGAGGCAGTATTTCACCTTGCTGAGGTTCATATCTGATTGGAGCCTCATATAAGATTTCACCTGAAACAGCGTTGACTACAAACAAGTTTGAGTTGTAATCCTCTGGCGCATCGCTCAACTGCCCGATAAAGGCGATTTGCCTCCCATCCGGTTTCCAGGCCAGTGCATAAGCATTGCGCACTCCGATCTGCCAGCGAAATTCGCCGGTATCCAGATTAAACAATGTCACGCGACAAATGCTGGGTCCGCAACCAAAATAAACAAACAACGGTTCTACTGGAGAGGCAGTTCCTTCCCAAATGTTTAAATTAACATCAGGACTTTCAAAAACCTGGCTCATCTGGTGCAGATTCAGCCAACGGAAGTTCGAGCGCCACTCGCTGGTTGGATAAAAGTAAACCAGCCTTTCGCCATCCGCCAAACGGGAACAGCGCAGAGAATCAGTATAGCCTGTATCCACTTCACCCAGAAAGTAACCATCGCCAAATAGCGCCAAGGTGTATGGTCCACGGTAGAGATCTCCCGCTTTGATCAATTCGTACTCGAGACGACTATGCGCAAAATCAAATCCAGGCGGCGGGGTTACCCGCGCACGCGGATTTCTCACCTGGCTAAAATCGATTTGAGGAGGGGCGAGGTTGGGTGCAGGACCTTCAGGCTCACCCAGGTAGTCGAGCACAAATTCATTCGCTTCAAACAGGTATGGCTGGAAAATATGTGCAGGAAAATCCTGATCATAGACAATTTTTGTGAAACTGATATCTGAGAGCAATTTCCCATCATACCTGCTATATGTCTGCCGCCGTAATATCACTCCCGTTCCAGCATCAATCCACAGGCGATATGGCCTCCAGGTACCCGGTGGTCCGTCAATATAGGTTTCCGAAGAGTAGATATCCAGGACAATCGCTGCACGGTTAGCAATCTCATCCTGTTCGATTACTATTACATCCCCAGTCTTAATCTCTCCAGTGAAGCCTGACGGATATTCGATCGGGAAGATCATCTCCAGCGATCTCAGTTGCAGGGTGCGACCAGAAAAATCCTGGGTGTCTCCGGTTTGCACGTTGGTGAGATAAGTACGGTTTTCCGTAGAGACCATGAACTCAGTCGGCTTTTCTCCATATTTACCGGCGATCGCCGCAGTTAGATAGGGCTGGCTGATCCATACTTGTTCTCTGCTCACTACCGGAGGACCGGCATAGGTAATCAAACCTTCGCGTCCATAATCAATGATCTGCGCATCGACCCATAAGGTATGCCACATACGCCGGCTCTGACGCACACGGTTAAAAATTTCATCCACCGGAGTGTCGTGGGTGAGTAAAGGCAATTTAGGAACCGGAGTCACCGGTGTGGGTGTGTACAATCCCAGGGGAACGACACCAATCCCCATAATCACGACTGTTCCGGGTTCGATTTTCTGGTCTGCTTCTACCCCGTTCAACGAGGTTAGAATGGGCAACGGTATCCCATATCTTTCAGAAAGTTCATTCAAAGTCGTTGGTGATTTAACTCTCAGTGTAATAGCATTCTGCGGTGTGGGCGTTCTGGTATGGGCTGGCGGTGGAGTGGCGGTTAATACAACCGTTTGTTGAATGACGATTTTCTCCTGCATATATTGTTGTTCGAGATTTCGGCTCTGAAGAAAAATAGCAGTCACTGCTACGCCGATCAAGAGAAAGCTGGCAAATAATACCTCACGACTGCGTCGGAGCAATTTCTCACGCTTTTTGCTCCGCTCAAGTCCCTGGACAACGCTGGAATACAGGTTCTTCAGTTCACTTTCGCTGAAATCTGGTGCCAGCCCAGATGAAATCAGATTTTCGATCCGCCTGTCCTGATAAATCTCGTCAATCACGGTCACCAGGTGATCGAGTAAAAACCGGTTTACCTCCTCCAACGTCTGAGGAGCCTCAGGTTGGCGCAAAAAGCTTAACAGGGTTTCCTCTACGGCATACCCGAGGAGTTGTGAGTTGGTCAGGCGAGCGCCGGCTGACTCCCAAAGCATTCTGCCAAATTTATCGACCAGAGCTTTGATTGCCTCCGCATCGCCATCCCTGGCGCGTTGCACCATCCATAGATTGGTCAGTTCTGGGTCCAGGTTATCTGGACCGAGAGGGAATTGTTGCATGGGAGTTTATTGAGTGATGGGTAGATTGATCCGTTGTATCCGTCGAGTCTGGCGGTCATACAGGAATATATCTTCCAAACCATTCAAGTCTTCTGGCACCAGGTTGGTGGCCATCGAACTGAATACCACCAGGCTGCCATCCGACGATATACTCGGCCACGAGCTTGGCCCATCCGCAGGCAGAGTTTCCAGGCCTCGTGAAATCAACATATGATTTCCGTCGTTGTGGTTATACGAAAACAGGTCCCAGGTATGGTTGATCGCTTGTTGGTCGTATTCATCTGCCAGGGATTGAAAAACCACAAAATTTCCATTGGCCGAGACGCTCCCATTGATCGAAGCCTGACTGGCAGAAGTACCTAGTGGGGAAAGCGAAACCAGGGTGGTGAGCCCGCTTTCCAGGTCATGCAAAAAGATATCAGTTGTGTGATTGATATCGTTTGGAACCAAATCATCTGCTTCGGACTGGAAAATCAGCCAGCGTCCATCAAGACTGAGTTTGGGAAAAGTCGAGTTGCCATTGGATCCTGTGCCGGTTGGTCCGAGGGTGATGTGGGTTAATTGGTCTGCATCAACCAGGTAAAGAAAGATATCCGCCCGGTTATTCAGGTCATCGGTAACCAGGTTGCTGGCCAGGGTAACAAAAACCAGCCTGCCGCCATCCCCAGAAAAAGAGGGCCAATAACTTACTCCATTTACCGGGCTACCATCCGGGGTCTGATCGATGCGAGTCATGGTTTGGGCGGCGCGATCGAAGAGGAACAACCCGCCATAAAGTGGGTCCGCGCCAAAATTCACGTTTGTGGAATAAAAGGCAATTTTAGTTCCATCCGCAGAGATCGTGGTTTTTTCATAGGGGGCGACACCGCGCGGGTTAATTCCGGCATCCCCCGGGGAAATTCGTTCCATGTCCTGGGCAATGATCTGGATTGCTCCAGTTTCCCGCTCCCAGATATAAACATTGGCACAAGGTCTTCGCAGTCCTGGGTCCAACTGGCAAAGAGGAAATTCCCCTTCAACCAGGTTGGTGGCCCAGGAGGTAAACGAAATAAACCTTCCATCTGGCGTGATATCCGGCCCTCCACTATTCCCGTTTGCCGGCTCACCCTCATGACCCCGGGAAACCAACTCAATTTCCCCAGTATTCCGGTCATACAGGAAAATATCGGCCAGCTCATTGCTATCACCGTTTACGAGGTTGCTGGCTTCAGAAACAAAAACCACAAACCTGCCCTCCGCAGCCAATACAGCTGAATGGCTGCGACCATTCGCCTGAGAATCTTCCCAGGGAAAAGGGATACGCGTCGGGGTAACGTCGACCGGGGGAATAACCGTGGTGATTTGACCCGGGATTGTAGTTCCTCCGATGGGGGTTTGCACCGGGCTGGATGATCCCAAAATATCGAAGCTAAAAATTAGCAAAACCACACCCAGAATTGCCCAGATGGCTTCCAGCGTTATTACACGCAGGCGCAGATTCTTTCGCTGGAGCTCGCGTTGAATA
Organism: Anaerolineales bacterium; assembly: GCA_020061145.1. Lineage (GTDB taxonomy): Bacteria > Chloroflexota > Anaerolineae > Anaerolineales > DRKV01 > JAGUYX01. The sequence continues at coordinate 9,143 of JAGUYX010000311.1, forward strand.
AGGATCCTGTTTGCCAACTGGCGAATTTCATCATCCGTCAACTCGGAAATTTCCGATGGCGAGGTTTCAGTTTCTTTAGGTGCAACACCAACCGGTGCGACGGTTTGAGTCTCGCGAGGTTGAACTGCCATCAGCTCGGTCAGGGTGGAGATATCTATCTCGAGCAATAAAGCTAATTCTTCTCTGCTGAATAATCCTGTATTAACCAGTTGGGTGATGTTTTTTGCAGCAGTTTCCTGATCAAAGAAACCACTCCAGGCTTTGGTTTCCGAAACTATGGTGCCTGGCGCCAGGCGCTGCAGGGTTAGCCTGCCCAGGAAAACCCACACTGGCAAGTCCGGGTGTTTGGTCTCAGGTGTGGAAAGCGCATCAAGAAAAACAGATTCGAGGAAGTTCAACCGGTCAGGTAATTCACCATTAATTGCCTGTGCGATCTGGAGGATAAATGCAGCATACCGTTGAATTAATTTTTCGAGAGCCCGCGCTTGCCCGTCACGCGCTTCGCTCAACAGGTACGCATCCTCGAACGAGCCATCTACCGTGGGATGATCCATGGGCTCATGCATGATGAGCTATTCTAATCCACCTGAATGAGGTCTGCCAGGAGGTTACCGAAATACCATTTACGGCCAGACGAGATTTACCTGGAGCAAGTCCCCTTCCCGGGTGGTGATGAAGACGGTATTTTCTCCCGCTGAATGCCAACCTGCTGAAAGGAACTCAGGTATATCTGGAACGCTCAACTTCACCTCGAATTGATCCGTGGCGAGCGATTGGATTCCACATTCTAATGACCCTGCTGAGTACTGGCATTTTTTTAAGGTCTGCGTTTGAGGATCGATAGTCAAGGTCAGCTCTCGGGGGTCGGATTCATGCCGGGCCAGGATTTTACCATCCGGCTGCATAAACACGATGTCATTGGCGCCCCCGGAAAACACATACAGCATGATGATGCCGTCATCGCCAACGCGGATGAAGGGTGGAAAATTATTGGTGACCAGACCAGCCAGGGAAGCGGTATTGAGGATCGTAATGCCTTCAGGGCCGAGTTCCCATTGAATGATTGCATCCGCAGTTTGTACGAATTTGCTACCATCCTCTCCGATAACAAATTCACGGAATTCAAAAGGAAAGTCCGCCTGAATCTGGTGACCATCCACAGTTGAGTAGATTTCACGATCGATAAACAAGAGCTGCCCATCCTTACTGATCGATAGCGGATCGTAAAACATACTGGTATGGATTTCAGCATGCCATAAAGCTTCACCTTCGGCAGAAACAGCCTGGATATAACCGCGCGTCAGGTCGGTCAGCGTGTAATACACCGTGCCATCCGGGCTAACAGACAAACCACTCCCGGGTCGTTCGGCAATTTGTGGTGTGAAAGTCCAGCGCAGACCTTCCGCATTCAAGGCATATAACTTTCCACGTGTATCCACCAGGTAAATATTTCCCTGACCACTCCAATAAGGATAGTCATCCAGAGGATTTTCCAGAGCGACCTCCCAGACCACTTCGCCGCTGGAATCCTGCGCATACACGGTATTTTCAGTTGAAAATGATATCAATACCGGTTTCGCACCATCCAGTTGGCTCGGGTAAAGAAGGTCTCTCCAACCAGTGTTTCTCTCAAATGCAAACCATTCCTTGTATACCAGGCCACGATATTTTTCCAATCCCTGGGAATTAAGAATGATTAATTCCATATCTTCCGTGATCAGAAACACGGATCCATCGGATGCAAGGACCGGCCCATAATGGATTTCTGTCTGTAACGGGTAAGACCAGGCTACTCCGGATGACGAGGTTGGTGGTAACGGTGTGGCAATCGTTTCTGCGCCTTGTTTTACATGCTGATATTGGATGGCATACAGTTTTCCGGCTTTAGCGGGCAGAAATATTGTTTCATTTTCCCAGAATCCGGGGAAAGCCGGGCCAACATTCCCCAGCTCGATTGTCCAGGCAGGTGCCTCTTGATCGCTTGTCATCAAAGCACAGGTTAGAAATTCGGGAGTGAACGGCTGCCCGCCACAGACAACGACTTCTTCGTGGGAGATTTCCGCAATAATCTGCCCGGCGCTAAAGCTGGCCTGACTCGTCCCGAGCAATTGATCGTCCAGGCTCACCCACACGATCCCGGTACTGCCCCCTGGCGTAGTATACAAATAGCGGGCGACCTGGGCAGGTGATACCGCCACATTCTCCGGTGAACTAAAGGCAAAACCGGTTTCGGAAGCGTTGAATTGAAACCCATCCAGGATCTCCAATGGTTCTGTCTCCAGGTTTACCTGTAATAATACCTGCCCGCTGAGCAAGTAATTGATCCCGTCTGCTCCAGGTTCATAGCGCACCGGATTCAGGTTGGTTGTTACCTCATGCGCTTCCATGGTGTTGAAGCGGAAAATTTTATTGCGTAGAAAGATATATTTACCATCCGCACTCACTCGTAGTGGCGCATAATAATCGCCAGTACGCGCATCGATCACCCACAAATCCTCCCCAGCAGGAGAAATTGCCTGGATATAACCGGTGTTGTAATCCGAAACGGTGTATAACAGGTTGCCATCTGGCGCCCAAACTAACCCAGCTACAGTATTTTCCGCCGTCCGGGACGTAAACTGCCAGAGCACCTCACCATCCGGCGATACAGCCGTTACCCCCGCCTTGCGATCCGGCACAAAGATGGTTCCGTCCTCGCCGACCAATAGCCCGGAGTGGAATGGCCTGGCAGGCAGCTCTACCTCCCACAATAATTCGCCCTCCAGATTGAAGGCCAATAATTTCTGGTCGCCTGAACCGACATAAAAAATGCCGCGATCTGGATCAAGAATGGCTGAGGTATCGAAACCAGCCGCATGAGAAACCTCCCAGACAATCCGGGCTTCATACTCTGGCACGGTGGCATGAGGAGTGTTTTCAGTAGTGGAGGGTTGGATCTGGCTTTCCTCCACGGGAGTCTGGGTCGCCAGCTCTCCAGCATGCGCCTCGCTGGTTTCTCTGGTTTTCTGCTCCTCCAGCCAGCTCTCCAAACGCGGCCACATAAACTGAACTCCTCCATACCAGATCACGAACCCAAGCAGAACCGCATAACTCACCCAGCGCAGCGCAGTAATCTGCCAGATTTTTTGTAATGGGTAGAAAAAATATTGATCAAGTGCAAAAAACACCTTTTCCCGGAATTCCCCAACCACACCCCGGCGCACGTTGGTGATTTCCAGGTTTTTGCGCAGACCCTCGCCGATCAAATTAAATCCGAGCACCGTAAAAAAAATGGTCGAGCCGACTACAATCATTGCCCATGGCTGAGTCAGGCTGGCCCAGGAGGTCGCCAGCATTTGGCCTAACTCAGGTGTACCGCTGATCCGGCGGGCGACAAAATCAGATACAGTAATCCAAACATCGCCGCCTATGTAATACCCCAGGAATCCCAGGCCGGCGGTGGTCATCAAGGTGCTACTGAGTTCGAAGGCTAACAACATCAACACCATGGGCATGATCTGGCGTAAAACGTGCCGCAAGAGGATCTGGCGGCTGGATGACCCCAGGGCTCGTGCAGCTTCGATATATTCCTGACCTTTGATGATTCGGGTTTGTTCACGTACCTGCTGGGCAGATTCCACCCAACCGGTCATCGAGAGGCCGATGATAAATGCCCAGATGCCATATTCTGTACCGATCAGCGCAATTGCCCCGAGCGCCACCAGTAATACCGGAATAGATAAGGCAGTTTCGATCAAGTTATCCAGGAAACGGCTGAACCGGTTATGCTTCCAACCCGCCAACAATCCGATTCCCACTCCCAATCCAAGGCGGATCAAGCCGACCACGACTACCATGGTCAGGGTAGGTTTAATCGCCCATAATAAGCGGCTCCATAAATCCCGACCGAACTGATCCGACCCCAGTGGATATCCCGGCGTGAACAAACGGAAAGGCGGTACCTGCCATTCGTCTCCCACTTTGATAATCAATACCTCTTCGAGCGGGTCTTTAGGTGCGACTTGAGGCCCGATAACCGCCAGGAAAGTGATCACAAAGATAATGAATAAGCCAACGACTAACGACCAGTTGATCTTCTTCCGCCGGATTTGTTGCGCAATCGCGTCTTCAAGGAAGTCCAAATCAGGTTGATTTTGCACTAATACCTCGGAGCTAGCTGACATGAGTGTCAATTTCTGGTGTACGTACCCGTGGGTCGTATACTCTTACCAAAATGGATGCCAGAAAATCCATCAGTAAAAACAGGGCAGCAACAATCGTCAAAGTACCAGCCATGACGGGGGGATTTAAGAACAACGGTGAACCTGACGAACTGGTTAATTGCGGCGGAACCAGGGTCCAGGCCAATAACCGCCCCAAACCTGGCCAACGAAACAGCCATTCTACCAGGACCAGCTCGCCCACCAACATTCGAAACAGGGTGGCAGTCATCAAAAAAATTGGCGCCAGGATATTACGCAATGCATACCGATTGCGAATTGTGCGCCAGTTATGCCCCACACTGCGCGCTGCAATGATGTATTGTTTATCTAACTCGGTGGAGAGCAACCCCGCGGTGGTGAACGCCAGTTGAACAGTTGGACGGACGATCAGGGCAAGTAAGGGTAAGACCAGGTGCGAATCCCAACCAAAGCCGCCCACCGGCAATGGCATTTCGGTGCCGGGCCCATTGCGTATCACATACCAAACCAGGGCAAAAATTAATAAACTCCCGACATAAAAACTGGGCATTGCCAGGCCGGTGGTGCTCAACCAGGTAAGCCAGCGATGCACACCCGGAGGATCATTCTTTACCGCCGCCAGGCCAAGCAAAACTCCCAGGATACTGCTGATCAACATTGCCAGCCCTAACAATCCCAGGCTGGCGAGAGTGGCATCGAAAATCACTTCACCGACCAGAGAGGGTACTCCCCGGCTGGCGCCGGGAATATCTACTTTCTGATCGAAATTTAATCGGAAAACGTCGGAGATGTACTCGCTATAGGCCGGCATCAATGGTCCGGCTTCGACTGCCTGGACATAGGGAGTATGCTCAGCCCGTAAGGGTTTGGCAAAATGGGCATAGGTAAACCCAAGAAAATTTACCAGCCCGAGGGCGATCGGTATCAGCACCAACCTGCGGATAAGGAATCGCGTCATTCAAACCTCCTCACAACCTGCTGGTAAGCTTCCAGCGTAAACAATTCCAGACTCCTGCCAAGATTATCGTATCTGGAGATGCAGGCTCCTTTCCAGTGTATCAAATCAATTTAAAGTTTTTATGAAGAAAATCTCGAGGAGTGCTGTTAACTTATGCTCCTGATTAAGATGTGCCTGAGGTTTGGCAGATAAAACTATCTGGTTCATACCCGGATTGAAGATAAGTAGAAAAGCAACAATCGTAATCCACAGTCTCTGAAACAAATACGAGTACAATTAAATCCGTTCCTGATGGATC